>JBIKQY010000146.1:0-6377 GCA_044349465.1 Limnohabitans sp.
GGGTTTTTTGTTGGAAGGGTTCAGGTTGGCAAGACAGGTCTTGCCAACACCAACCTGTCAGTGCATAGCAGTCCCTTGCGAGGTCTTGCCGTCAAAGCTGGGGAAACGGACGTTCTCGACCATGTCCTGAACTTCTTGGTCCGGAGCCTTGGTCAGCAGCGACACGATGATGATCACCGCAAAGCCCAGGGGCACGCCGAAGATACCCGCCGAGATGGGGGCAATGTCCCACCAAGTGTTGGCCTTCAGGATTTCAGGTGTCAACGAACCCTCATGGAACAAGCCGTACATCCAGGGATGGGTCTTGAGCATGTAATAGAACGAGATGCCCAAACCAGCCACCATGCCGAGCGATGCGCCCCATTTGTTGGCACGCTTCCAGAAGATGCCCAGGGTCAACGCAGGGAAGAAGGCAGCTGCTGCGAACGAGAAGGCCGCAGACACGAGGAACAAAATGTCCGCCATGCGCAGCGATGCGACATAAGCAGCCGCCAAGGCCACGAACACCAAAATGGTTTTGGACACCGCGACACGGCTGCTGGCCGATGCGTTGGGGTCAATCACTTTGTAGTACACGTCGTGCGACAAGGCGTTGGCGATGGTGAGCAACAAGCCATCGGCTGTGGACAAGGCCGCAGCCAAACCACCGGCCGCCACCAAACCAGAAATCACGAACGGCAAGCCGCCGATTTCAGGTGTGGCCAAGACCACGATGTCACCGCCCAAGCGGATCTCTGCCAACTGCAAAATGCCATCTTTGTTGATGTCACTGACTGCCATCAGCGTGGGGTCGACCACGTTCCAGCGTGCAATCCATCCCGGCAACTGGTCAAACGGTGTGCCGACCAGCAAGGTGTAGATGTCGAACTTGACCAGCACCGCCAGAGCAGGCGCTGTGAAGTACAGCAGCGAGATGAAGAACAGCGACCAAGCCACCGACTCACGCGCTTCACGCACCGAAGGCACGGTGTAAAAGCGCATCAGGATGTGCGGCAACGCAGCCGTACCGATCATCAAGCAGAAGACCAAAGCCAAGAAATTCTTGCGGGCAACATCTCGGGCAGCGTCGTCTTTGCCTGGGAAGGGCTCAGCATGACGCAGGGGCGGTGCTGCACGGGGTGCATTGGCAGCGCGCGCAGCGGTGTAGGCCGCTTTGGCAGCCGCTTCATCTTTGGGCAGAGCCGCCAAAGCCGTTTCTGCGGCCTTGATGTCAGCAGCTGGAGCGTTGGCTGCCTTCAGCTCTTCCAGCTTTTTGGTGGCGGCTTCTTTGTCAGCGGCCATGGCGGCAGGCACATCTTTCAGCTTTTCAGCGGCTGCATCAGCGCGTGCTTTGAAGATGCCGCGAACTTCGAGTTCTTTGGGGTCTTTCAGCAGTTGCTCTTCTTTGGCGGTGACTTTTTCAAGCAAGTAGCCATAAGAGATCTGAGGCACAGGCATACCGGTGTGTTTCACCGACAGCCAGACCACAGGGATCATGTAAGCCACGATCAAGATCAGGTATTGCGCCACCTGGGTCCAGGTCACAGCGCGCATACCGCCCAAGAACGAGCAAACCAAGATACCGGCCAAGCCGACATACACGCCCACGTCGAATGACAGACCTGTCAGACGGGCAGTGATCAGGCCCACGCCAAAGATCTGCGCGACCACGTACACGAAGGACACCAGGATGGCCGCAAACACGCCAATCAGGCGAGCCATGTTGCCGCCGTAACGAGCACCCAAGAAGTCGGGAATGGTGAACTGACCAAATTTACGCAGGTAAGGGGCCAAGAACAAAGCCACCAAACAGTAACCGCCGGTCCAGCCCAAAATGAAGGCCAAACCACCGTAACCTGTCAGGTAGAGCGTACCGGCCATACCGATGAAGGACGCCGCCGACATCCAGTCAGAGCCGGTGGCCATGCCGTTGTAAATGGCAGGCACGCGTCGGCCGGCCACATAGTATTCGGCCGCATCGTTGGTGCGACTGATCACACCAATACCGCCGTACAAGAGCACGGTGGCCGCCAGGAAGGCGTAACCGATGTACTCTTTGGGCATGCCCATTTGCTCAAGGACGCCGAGCACGATGACGAAGGCCGCAAAGCCACCGCCGTAGAAAAGGAAAACTTTGTTCAGAGATTTCTGAAACTGGCTTTGGGTTTGCCCCGTTCCGTCAAAAACGCTCATGATTCTTCTCCTTCTGCAACGCCATATTCCTTGTCAAGCTTGTTCATGTAGCGTGCGTAGTACCAAATGATCAGGCAATACACGATCAGTGCGCCTTGGGCCGCGACCCAAAACGAGAATGGCCAGCCAAAAAAGCTGAACGTCAAGTCACGTGCAAAGTACAAAAGTACGAACGTGACGAAGAACCACAGGGCCAGCAACAGCCCCGTGATCCTTAAGTTTTTGCCCCAGTATTCCTGGTGCCTTGCAGTGAGCTGCATCGTCATCTCCTTCTTGTTAAAAAAATCAAACTACCGACTGTCACACTTGAATGGATTTGCCCAGTAGGTGGGTTCTTGGCATCAGACGAGCTGGTCTAATTTCAGCCCTGTTTCCCTCTCCAGTTGGGCGGCCACTTTGGGCTCGAAACCCTTGAGGTGTCGCATCACCTCGAGGGCTTTATCGGGTTGGTGCAACTCCATGTGCACTCGGGCCATTTGGTACCAGGCGTAGGGGCTCATGGATTGCAACTCGGTGTTACGCTTGAAGGCGGCCAAAGATTCTTCGAAGCGTCGTTGACGCACCAGCACCAAGCCCAGGCCGTACCAGGCACGGTCCATTTTTTCGTCCATCTCCAGAGCTTTTCTGAACGCGAGCTCTGCTTCCTGGCTGCGCCCCAATTCTTCGCAGACAAAGCCGACATTGAAGTGGGCGTTGGCGTTGTTCGGTGTGAGTGTCAGAGCATGCTCAAAATACCCCAGAGCCTGCACCAAGTGGCGGTTGTTCAGTTCGTTGTAACCAAGGCTGTTGAGTGCCAAAACATCCTGTGGGTTGATGTCGAGGATGTCTTGGAAAACAGCATGGGCTTGTGTGCGCAGGCCAAACACCAAAAAAATCTTGGCTTTGAAACGCAGCCACAGGCACTTGCTGCGTATGGAGGAGTCAAGCTTGGCGGGGGCCACAGGGGCGTTCACTGGCATGCGGCCACTCCCAGCTCAAGGCAAGTCTCAATTTTCAACTGCACCACAACCACCCAGGCGATGAGCAGCCAGCTGCTGGTGGCCAGTGGAATGTGCTGGTCCAGGATCAGTTTGGGGCTGATTTTGCGCGTGAGCCAAAGCGCAGGTTTGGAGGCCACATCCAGCAATTGCCAAAAGACATTGTTGTCACGGTTGGACCCCGCCAGCAATCCCAGCAAGAAACGCCCAACGATGAACATCAGAGAAAGTTCAATCAGACTTTTGGCGATGACGATGGCAAGCAACATAGAACCTTATTGATCCAGATCAAAACGATTTTTGGATTCTATGAATTGGCTTCTGTACCACCTAATCGGACTTAAAACCTTTAAAAAAAGGGGTAAATCAATATTTTTTGCGATCAGCCAGTCGCTTCATTCGGAGAAAAGACTTATCTGACGTGGCCCTTACAATTTTGATCGATCCGTGTGAATAGATGCAGTCGAAATTCAAGGGAAAACACTGAGAAAATTGGGAGCCATTGGGGGCGGATTGGCAAAGGATCGACGCCCCTGGAGCGCGCAAAAGAAGCCAATTTTCTGCGCCGATGCGCCGGTTGTGGATGTGTCATGTTTTTACATAACAGAAATGGACGGTCACCAGCCTTTGGGGATGTCCCGGCCTGCAGCCGCCTCTTGCGCTTCCCAGCGGTTCATGAGCCACGCGTAAATGACGACGATGCAGATGAAAACCAAGACAGAGCCTTGCGCAGCCATCCAAAAATACAAAGGCCAGCCCCCAATAATCACAGACAAATCACGCGCAAAAAAGCTGGGGCCAAAGCTCACCAATAACCAGACCAGCAAAAGGACCGCAGTCAGAATGCGTTTCTTGTAAATGAAGGTCATGGGATCAAGACGGTTTAAATGTTGGTGAAGTCTTCACCGATCCACTGCGCCGCTTTTTCAGCAATCATGAGCGTCGGGCTGTTGGTGTTGCCACTGGTGATGGTGGGCATGACCCCAGCATCCACCACACGCAAACCCGCAATGCCGCGCACTTGCAAGCGCCCATTGACCACGGCCATCGGGTCGTCGTCGCGCCCCATGCGGGTGGTGCCCACCGGGTGGAAGATGGTGCTGGCAATGTCCCCGGCGAGTTTGGCCAGTTCTTCATCGGTTTGGTATTGCACGCCGGGCTTGAACTCTTCGGGCTGAAAAGGCTTCATGGCATCTTGCGCCATGATGCGGCGCGTGACGCGCAGGCTGTCTGCGGCCACCTTGCGGTCTTCGGCGGTGGCCAGGTAATTCGGCGCAATGGCCGGTGCGTCCTCAAAACGCGGACTCTTGATGTGCACCGTGCCCCGACTGGTCGGGTTCAGGTTGCACACACTGGCCGTGATGGCCGGAAAACTGTGCAGTGGCTCGCCAAACGCATCCAGGCTCAGGGGTTGGACGTGGTACTGGATGTTGGCGTGGGGCTGCGACGGATCGCTCTTGGTGAACGCGCCCAACTGACTCGGTGCCATGCTCATGGGGCCGGTGCGCTTGAAGGCGAATTCCAGGCCGATCATGGCCTTGCCCCACAGGCTGTTGGCCAGGGTGTTCAAGGTTTTGGCGTTGTTGACCTTGTAGACCGAACGGATCTGCAAATGGTCCTGCAGGTTGGCTCCCACACCCGGTAGGTCATGCCGCACATCCACCCCCACACCTTGCAACAAAGCTGCAGGCCCGATGCCCGACAGCTGCAAAATTTGCGCCGACCCGATGCTGCCCGCACTCAATATCACCTCTTGTGTGGCCTTGACTTCGACCATCTCCAGGCCTGTCCAAACCTGTGCCCCAGTGCAGCGCTTTTCGCCATTGGCCTGGGTTTCAATCACGAGCTTGCTCACTTGGGCTTTGTTCCACAACTCAAAGTTGGGGCGTGAATAGCAGGTGGGGCGCAAAAAGGCTTTGGCCGTGTTCCAGCGCCATCCATCGCGCTGGTTCACATCAAAGTAGGCCACGCCCTCGTTGTTGCCCCGGTTGAAGTCGTTGGTGGCCGGAATGCCCGCTTGCTGCGCGGCTTGCGAAAAGGCGTCCAACACGTCCCAGCGCAGGCGTTGCTTTTCAATGCGCCATTCGCCACCGGTGTTGCGCCCGCGCAAGGTGTGCAAGTAGCTGCCTTTGGGCAAGTCGGTGGGGGCCAGCATCTCGGACTTGGCCCCTTTGGCCCCGTGAAACTCGTTGGCACCGTTGTAGTGGTCTTCGTGCAGCTTGAAGTAGGGCAACGCTTGGTCCCAGCGCCACGCGTCGTTGCCGGTGATCTGCGCCCACTGGTCGTAGTCGCGAGATTGGCCACGCATGTAAATCATGCCGTTGATGCTGGAGCAACCGCCCAGCACCTTGCCACGCGGGTAACGCAGGCTGCGCCCGTTCAGGCCCTCAGTGGCTTCGGTTTGATACAGCCAATCCGTGCGCGGGTTGCCAATGCAGTACAGGTAACCCACCGGGATGTGGATCCAGTGGTAATCGTCTTTTTTGCCGGCTTCGATCAACAGCACGCGCTTGCTGGCATCGGCGCTCAGGCGATTGGCCAGCAGGCATCCTGCGGTGCCGCCGCCCACGATGATGTAGTCAAAGGTGTTGTCGTTCATGGTTGTGTTCGTCTTGTCTGCAGATGTCGATGCGAATCTTGCTGTGCGACCGACTGTAATGGATGAAAAGAAGGGACAGGCGGGTGTGAGGATCAGGGTGGGCCGACTGATTTAGAGGCTTGAGCCTGAAATCACGAGCGGTTTGGGCGAGAAAGTTGAATCTGGGGCATCCATGAGTACTGGGTAATTACCCTTGGAAAACGAGGTTTTCCTGTAATGTGAAAAAAATACCGAGGGTTACTACTAGGTGTGTAAGCCCGTGTTGGTTCCCCGTCAGACAGGGGCAAGTGCCACCCCTAAGAATCACGCCAAGTTTCCCTTTCGGAGACTCTTTTTTGGAGACAGCTTAATGGCTACAACTGAAGCAAACCGCCCGATGACGGCGGAAGAGAAGAAGGTGATTTTTGCCTCTTCTCTGGGTACCGTTTTTGAATGGTATGACTTTTACCTTTACGGCTCATTGGCAGCGATCATTGCCAAGCAATTCTTCAGCGGCTTGGACGAAGGCTCTGCTTTCATCTTCGCGCTGTTGGCTTTTGCTGCCGGTTTCATCGTGCGTCCTTTCGGCGCCATCTTCTTCGGCCGCTTGGGCGACATGATTGGCCGCAAGTACACCTTCTTGGTCACCA
>JBIKQY010000147.1:0-6333 GCA_044349465.1 Limnohabitans sp.
CAGCGGTTTACACGCCCGCCTGCTTGTGGGCCAGCGCCTGCCCGTTCAGCAATTGGCCGCCGACGCGCAGGCCTTGCACACCCTGCTGGCGCAGGCCCAGGTCACGCTGTTCAAAAACGGCCAAGCGGTGGAGCAGGGCACCGGCACCAACGTGCTCGACAGCCCGCTCAACGCCTTGCACCACTTTTTGAAAGAACTGCGCCAATGCCCCGGCGCGGTGGACCTGCAAGCGGGCGATGTGATTACCACCGGCACCTGGACCGACGCTTGGCCACTGCAAGTGGGCGAACACTGGCGCGCCGAGTTTTCTGCGTCGCTGGGCAGCCTGAGCGCCCACACTTGTTGAGATGCCATGAAGTCTTGAGCAACAGGCAAGAGATGGATTTTTTTGTAGGAGCCCACCCCGTGGGCGATGGCAAGCCGAGGCGGTGCGCGTGAAATCGCACACAGGGGTGGGCTCCTACAGAATCAATTGGGGTCAGACCCCATTTTTTAAAAGTGTTGGTGCTCCGAAGATGTCGGACCTCAAGGCACCGACCTGTGAAAACCGACAACCATGACATTGAGGTGGCGCAACATGCCTCCCGTAGGTCGGACCTTCATGGTCCGACAGCCATCTTTTGGGGCAGCGACATTTTGCCCGGGCCCTAAAAAAAACGCCCCGAACCGCAAAGCCCGGGGCGTAAATCAACAAAAATGTCAGGCAACTGCAAGAAGCATGACGAGGTCAGTATACTGTAAATATAAACAGTATTTTGATCAGTCCATTGCCCCACTTGCAGCCATAGCGTCCCCCCATGCATGCCCCAGACACCCCCCAAGCCCTGCCCCCCGGAAACTGGTGGCTGCAGGCCTTGCCCGCCAGCATTGCAGCAGGTTTCCCTTCACCCGCCGAAGACCACCAGGTCGAGCGCATCGACCTCATGCAGCAGCTGGTCAAGCACCCGCAGGCCACGTTTTACATCCGTGTGCGCGGCGAAAGCATGCGCGATGTGGGCATCCTGGATGGCTCTGTCGTGCTGGTGGACCGCGCCATCACCCCGGCCGACGGCCAGATCGTGCTGGCCGTGATCGACGGCGACTTCACTTGCAAAATCCTGCGCCTGCCCAGCGAGGGCCTGCGCCTGCAAGCGGCCCACCCTGACTACCCCGACATCGTGCCCAAAGACGGCCAAAGCGTGGACGTCTGGGGCGTGGTGGTGGCTACCATCCACCAACACACCACTTGATCGACCCTGACATGGCCAGCATTTCCCCACGCCGCCGCCGCGACGACTTCGAGGCCGAGCGCGTCTACGAATACCCCCAGCACCTGCGGGGCGCCATCGAAGACGCACCGACCGGTGCGGGTGTTTACATCTTCCACGGCCAAGAAGGCGACTTGCCGCTGTACATCGGCAAAAGCATCAACATCCGCGCCCGACTGCTGTCGCACCTGCGCACGCCCGACGAGGCCCGCATGCTGCGCCAAACCCAACGCATCAGCCACATCCGCACGGCGGGCGAGATCGGCGCGCTGCTGCTGGAGGCGCAAATGATCAAGGCCCAACACCCCTTGTTCAACCAAAAACTGCGCCGCAACCAGCAGCTGTGCAGCCTGCAGCTGACGGGCGAAGTGCCGCAAGTGGTCTATGCCCGCGACATCGACTTTGCCAGCCAGCCCGAGCTGTATGGCCTGTACGCCAGCCGCCACGCTGCGCTGGGTGCGCTGCGTGCTGTGGCTGATCAACACAAACTTTGCTATGGCCCGCTGGGCCTTGAAAAACTGCCTCCCGGAAAAGCTTGCTTCAGGGCCGCCATCCGCCAATGCGCCGGTGTGTGCCGGGGCGACGAAACCCCCGAGGCGCACCGCGAGCGCCTGTTCACCAGCCTGCTGGCGCTGCGCGTGGAATGCTGGCCTTATCCGGGCGCGGTGGGTTTGGTCGAGCGTGATGCCGAACTCACGCAAATCCACGTGGTGAAGCATTGGTGCTATCTGGGCAGCGCGCCCACCCCCGAGGCCGCCCGCCAATTGAGCCAGTCGGCCAGCCAGGTGGCCGCGCATTTTGATGCCGATGGCTACAAGATTTTGTGCCGCCCGGTGCTCACGCAAAGTGTGGACATTGTGTTGTTGTAGAGGGCCTGTGCAATCAGTCGTGGGCGGCGGTCATGTTGGACCCATTGGGGGCCAAGAGGGTCACGGATGCGGTGAATTGGCGGCGAAAGAACAATTAAACTCCCTGGGTAGTTTTGCGGAAAATATAAAAATGACCACAAAAAGCCAACAGATCGGTCCGGTGAAACCCCTGCTGCGCATGGCCTTGCGCCCATTCATGCAACACGGTGCCCGCTTGGCCAGCGTGTGCTTGTGGGTGCTACCCGTCTGGGCCGTGGGAGCATCCTTGGATGGGCGCTGGCAAGGCACCCTGAGCTGCTCGCAGAATTTATTGAATCAAAACCCGGCCTACAGCACCAGCATCCACATTGATGTGGTCGGCATGAGCGGCAAGGGCCTGAAAAAAGATGCCCAAACCACCGAGTTGTTTGATTTGCAAGTGATGCCCTCCAACAGGGTGCAGATGCAGTCTGTGGGGCGTCGCATGTCGGAGGCAGCGCCGCGCTGGTTCACGCGCATGGAAGGTGAGAGCGCGGGTGACGCCATCAAGCTCACAGGCCGCATGTTGGGCAGCGATGGGGCCACGCTGGTCCGGGCGAATTGTTCTGCACACTTGGCCAGAGCCAGTAGCGATGTGAAGGACGATGATTTGGCTGCGCTGCATGAGCAGCGGACTGCGGAAGTACTGCGCGACATGGCGGCCTCAGGGTCAGCGGCGACCGTGGCACCACTCAGGCCCAATGAGCCTGCGAGCGCCGAGCCAGTGCGTCCTGCGGCAGGACCGGATCACCGGGGGTTTCGTATCCGCGAGGTGCCGCCCAGCACCAAGCCGCTGACTTTCAAAGATATGCAGGCCGGCCCGGGCGGTTTGCCACTTGGCAAAGCGGGGGCCATTTATTTGCCGGAAGACTGGCTGACCGGTGATGGGCAGTCTTGGCACTACCGCTCGGCGGCTCGCGCAAGTGTTGCCCCGGTTGCGGTGCGCCCACCCCGTGCAGAGGAAGCCAAGGTCATCGACCAGGCGCAAGCCCTGATGCGGCGCGTGGAGTCCCGGGCCATGGTCCTGATTGCAGACGGTGCCATCGTGGATGTCATCACCACAGGGGGCATTCAATTCAACACCAGGCTGTTGAGTGCCAGCATGGGCAAAACTGTGGCGGCGCTGGCAGCGGGCAAGGCGGTGTGTGCCGGGCACTTGTCGATGGACCAGCGTGTGGACAGCTTGCTGCCTGGCCTGGTGGGCAAGGATTTGGGGGCTGCAACGCTTCGGGATGTCTTGATGATGGCTTCGGGGACAACGGAGCCGACTCAGGGTGACTACGTGGGCACCTTGCCCCAAGAAGTTCGCCATTATCTGGAAGGCCCCGGCAATCTGGAGCAGTTGCTGGAAACCCCGCGCCAATCGACAGCGCAGCGCGGGTTGTTCAGCAAGCTCAAACCGGGTGAGCGTTTCAGCTACAAGTCGCGTGATCCGCATGTGGTGGCCATGATGATCGAGCGAGCGGTGGGCATGCCCGCAACGCGGTGGGTGGATGAACAACTTCTGCGCGCGTTCAATGCAGAGCATCCTGTGATTTTGGGCACGGACCGCAGTGGCTATTTTCATGGTGCAGCAGGCGTGGTGCGCATGGCCCTGATCGACTGGATTCGGTTTGCGATGTATGTCGACCAACAGCGTCGCGGTGACACTTGCTTTGCCCGCTTCATTCGGGATTTGGGCACCACGCAGATTCGTGCGCCGGGCGTGATGAACAGCATTGGTGGCTATGGCTACTTGACCTGGACCGACAACGCCTTGGCGCCCAACAGCTTCTGGGCCGCCGGTTATGGTGGGCAACGCATTGCCTGGAGCACCGACCCGACCAATCAACGGGTGTTTGTGCTCTTCAGCAATTCGGCTGACAGGCATGTCGACCAGATCTACCCCATTGCCAGAGCGTGGCTTGCCTTGGGCAGTCGGTAGTTTGAGGGCGCTTGCCAATCAGCGCATCCGAAAGTCTTTCAGCTCGACCCGCCTGGTCGTGGGTGGGGTGAGCATGGATGTAAGCATGCTGTTGGGCAGGGCTCAGCGCCGGTTTTTGAGCCTTTGGCTCTTGCGGCTTTTTTCAAAAAATGCGTCGGGCTTGGTTTGCACCCAACGGATAAAGCGGGCCATCTCTTCGGGCTGCTTCAAGGCCTCAACCGTGGCATAGGTGCGGGCCAATTCGGTCTCGGTGAAAAGCGCATGGACCTGGCGGTGGCAAATGCGGTGCAGCACCACGGTGTGCGCGCCCCCGTGTGACTTGGGCACCAGATGGTGTGCGTCTTGTTGGCTGGGCGGAATAGGGCGCTCGCACAAGGGGCACAGCACGTCGCCAGTGCGTGGTGCGGGCAAGGCTTCAAGCTGGGCTTGAATGAGTTTTTTGCGAATGCGCCCTGTCACGGCTGCAAGACTGTGTTGACCATCGCCCAAGGCTACAACAGACCGCCAGCGGCACAGGCCGCAACGGGCGATTGATCCCAGTCGCTTTCAGGGCATCAGGTCAATCAAGATCTCATTGCGCCGGTTCCAAGGCAGCGTGAAGGGATCGTCGTAACGGGCGATTTGGGCCGTGGGGCTGAGCTTGAGGTTTTTGGTCTTAGCCCAAGCCCGCAGCCGCTCGGTTTGCTCTTGAATGCTCGCTTGCGTGGTGAAGCCGCTAAAGCGCACCGCCACCGTTTCGTGCTCGGGCACGGGGCGCAGCTCGATTTGCGGGTTGAGCGGCTGGGGCAGGGACTGCACGCTTTCGGCGGACGGCATCACAAAATGCACGCGCCAACCCTCGGACTCGGGGGCCACGGTGACGGGCGCGGTCATCGAAATCTTGCGCTGTGCGCCCAGCCCGGCTTGCAGGTTGTCGCCAAAAATGTAAGACGCGATGCGCCTAAAACCGCCTCGGCTGGCCGCGTCAAAGTCGCCCTGGATTTGCGTTTGGGCCACCGTGAAGGCGGCGTAGCGCCGCACCTCAAAAGGTGGGTCTGAAACGAGCACGGTGTAACGCGGTTCTTCGACGGCCATGGCGGCTCCACAAAAAAGGAACAAGACGGTTGATAAGAGGGGCGACAAAAAGGAAAAAAGCCAGCGCATCATGGAACAAGTCGGTGTTGGGGTGGTGGGTGTATTGGAGCAAATTCATCGTAGCAGCATCGGTCTCTTACCGCACGCAAACCGCCACTCAATGCACCAAGCTTCGTCAGCACGCCAAACCAGCTGCCGCTGCCTTGCGGTGTTGGCCTGAAACACAAACCAAGGTGTGCGCATGAAAAATGAGCCTCTGTTAGCATTTACCAACAGTTCATCACCGTACACATTTCGGGATTCAAGACATGCAAAACCGCTTCGCACGCGCCATCGCCATCGGGCTTTTTGCCGGGCTCAGCCTGGCCCCAGCGGCCTACAGCCAAAGCCCATCCCAGCCGGTGGTTTTGAAGGTGGCCAACCAGGGCGACGTGCTGTCGCTTGATCCGCACTCGCTCAATGAGGCGGTGCAGTTGTCTTTTCTGAATAACGTGTTCGAGTCGCTTGTCACCCGCGACAAGCAGCTGCGCTTGGGGCCGTCGCTGGCCACGGCCTGGCGGCTCAAGTCGCCAACGGTGTGGCAATTTGACTTAAGGCAGCGCGTGGTCTTCCACGATGGTGCTTCGTTTGATGCCGACGATGCGGTGTTCTCCTTGGACCGCGCGCGGGGCGAGGGCTCGGATGTGCGCTCGCAGCTGGCCACCGTCAAGGAAGTGCGCAAAACGGGGCCTTACCAGATCGAGATTGAGACCTCGCGGCCCAACCCCATCTTGCCGGATGTGATCTCCAACATCCTGATCCTGAACAAAAAATGGGCCGAAACCAACAACGCCACCCGACCGGTTGACCGCCGTAAAGGTGTGGAAAACGCCGCCACCTTCAAGGCCAACGGCACCGGACCCTTCTCCGTGAAAGAGCGCCAACCCGGTGTGCGCACCGTCATTGTTCGCAATGCCAGCTGGTGGGGACAGCACGAAACCAACATCGACGAAGTGTCCTTCATGCCGATTGCCAACGACGGCACGCGCGTTGCGGCGCTGGTCTCAGGAGAGGTGGACTTGATTGATCCTGTGCCCCTGCAGGACTTTCAGCGCGTGAAAGACCGACAGGGCTTGACCGTGTTGCAGTCCGCCGAAGCGCGCATCATTTTTCTGGGCTTTGATCAGCACCGCGATGAATTGGTGGGCACCAACGTCAAAGG
>JBIKQY010000148.1:0-6324 GCA_044349465.1 Limnohabitans sp.
CATGAAGTTGGACACGCCCACGCCGCGCACCTTGCCGCTGTCGATCAGACCGTCCAAGCAAGCACCCAGTGCGCTGGCATCACACAGTGGGTCAGGCCGATGGATCAGCAGCAAGTCGATGACTTCAACGCCAATGCGCTGCAGCGAGCGCTCGACGCTGGCTGCCACATGGGCAGGGCTGGTGTCGTAGTGCTTGACCCGGGTGGTGGGCCACTGCTGCGACATCAGCATGATGTCGGTCTTGGTGACGATCTCAATCTGATCGCGCAAAGCCGGGCGGGCCTTGATGGCCTCGCCAAACAGGGCTTCGCAGCGGTAGTCGCCGTAGATGTCGGCATGGTCGAAGGTGGTGATGCCCTGGGCCAAGCAGGCGTCGATGCGCGCCAGGTTGGCGTTGATGTTGGAGTCGCTGGCTTCGGACAGACGCCAGACGCCATAGGCCATCTGGCTCAGACTGCGGCCATTGGGCAAGGTGATGCGGTTCATGGTGTGTATTTCAGTGGAATGGGGTGGGGGAATCAGCGGCGCACGCCCACGCCCAGCGGGGTGGCGGGTGTGGAAGCGGGCACGCGGCCATATTCATGGGCCAGCGAGACGGTCTTGAGGTGCGGCAGCACCTTGGTGCCGAACATCTCGCATTCGTTGAGGTGCGGGTAGCCCGAGAAAATGAATGCGCGAATGCCCATCTTCATGTAATCGTGGATTTCAGACAGCACCTGGTCCACGCTGCCGACCAGGGCGGCGCCGCAGCCGCTGCGGGCGCGACCCACGCCGGTCCACAGGTGGGGCTCGATGTAGCCCTCGTCGTCGGCGATCTCGCGGTTGGCGCTTTGCAGCGATACACCCAGGCTCTTGGCATCGAGCGCGCGCTGGCGGATTGCCTTGCCTTTGTCATCGTCCAGCATGGACACCAGTTCGCGGGCATATTCGCGGGCTTCGGCCTCGGTGTCACGCACGATCATGTGCACCCGCAGGCCATAGTCGAGCACCCGGCCGTATTTTTCGGCCTGGGCGTGCACATCGCGCATGCGCTGCGCCAGCACTTCT
Organism: Limnohabitans sp.; assembly: GCA_044349465.1. Taxonomy (GTDB): domain Bacteria; phylum Pseudomonadota; class Gammaproteobacteria; order Burkholderiales; family Burkholderiaceae_C; genus Limnohabitans_A. The sequence continues at coordinate 1,048 of JBIKQY010000148.1, forward strand.
TTGGGTTCAGGCCACATCAGGTAGGTGTCGCAGTGTGCGCCGCACAGGGCCAGCGCATCGGGGCTGTAGCCACCGAAGTACAACATGGGCCCACCGTTTTGATAGGGGCGCACCGGATCGGTGGACAGGCCCTTGATGTTGTAAATCTGGCCCTCGTAGTTGATCTCGTCCTGTGTCCAGGCTTGCTTGAGAATCTCGACCACTTCCCAGCTGCGGCGGTAACGGTAGGCACTGTCGGCCACTTCGCCAGGAAAGTCTGAAGAAATCACATTCAGCGTGAGCCGCCCTTCGAGCATGTGGTCAAGCGTGGCCACGGTGCGCGCCAGCATGGCGGGCTGCATTTCGCCGCAGCGGATGGCGGCGAGCATGTTCATGCGCTTGACCTGAGGGGCCATGGCGGCCACAAAGCTCAGTGTGTCCTGCCCCACTTGGTAGGACGAAGGGCACAGGATGTTGCGAAAACCCAGTTCGTCGGCGCGTTTGGCGATGCTGCCGGTGTTGGCCCAGTTGCTGCGCAGATCACCCTCGGGCATGCCGAGGTGGCGGAAATCATCGGAGCACAAGGGGGCAAACCATGCGACCTCGGCGCCTTGGACGTCGGCGCCTTTGACGGGAACGATGCTCATGCAGAACCTTTCAATTAAGTAAATGAATAGTAAATGAATTAGCACCAAAGCGTACTAGGGTTTTCACTTACATGGTCACACTTTGAGATACTTCGCTGATGCAAACGTCCACACCCGCCAAGCCCCTGCCGGTCTACCTGCAAATCTCGGAATTGTTGGCCCGCCAAATCAAGGCAGGCTATTGGCGGCAAGGCGAGCGTCTGCCCACCGAAGCCGAATTGGCGCAACGACTGAGTGTGGCGGTAGGCACCTTGCGCAAGTCCCTGGCTTTGCTGGAGGAGCAAGGGGTGCTCGAGCGCATACAGGGCTCGGGCACCTATGTAAAACAGGTGGCGGGCACCAAGCAGATTTACGAACTGTTTCGGCTGGAGTTGACCACTGGGCCGGGCTTGCCAACGGCACATATCCTGGATGTGCACCGCATGCCCCTTCCACCCCATGTTCCGGTACTGGGCAACCGACCCAAAGCACAGGTCTGGCGCATCCGCAGGCAGCGTTACCTCAGCCAGGTGCCGGTGGCACTGGAAGAGATCTGGTTTCAGGCAGAAGATTTGCAAACCCTCACGGCCGAGGAGCTGGGCGACTCCATGTACCTGTTTTACCAGCAGCGCTTTGATGTCTGGATCACCCGCGTGGAAGACCGTCTTTCGGCTGCACCGGCACCAGAATGGGCCTGCCCGCCCTGCGCCTTGGTGACTGGCGTTAACGCCGGTTTCATCGAGCGTCTGTCCTGGACCGCCAACAATGTGCTGGCCGAATATTCCCAGACTTGGTTTGATCCGGCCATCTGCCGCTATTCCTCGCGCCTGAGCCAGTAAATCGGTCGCTGGTTTCTCGCGATTGGGTCATGGCCGGGCGACAGGCAGGTGGTTGGTCACAACGCCCAGCTCCTATTCATCGGACACCTTGAAGTCCTGAGTCCAAGGCAATGGACGGATCTTTGTAGAGGAGCCCACCCCCGTGAGCCCCTGCAAAAATTTAACGCATGGCTGACCAACCCTGGGGCAATTCAATCTTTATGGGGCCGGATCAATACTGCTTCAGCAATTGACCGGCCCGCACCCCGGTCTTGAGGTCGACGTGCTCGCGAACGGCCTGCAGCATGACCGGCTGCCAGGGATCTTCATCACCAACAAACCCTCCAATTTTGAGCTGTAAAATAAAAAAGGAAAGTGAAAAATCATAAATAAATATTTTTTATTGAACTTTTATGAGCAGTTTTGATCTTTTGAAATGAGACAAGCTACTGGACAAGCCCTGCGATGTTCTGGTGGTCGCGGACATGTTGGTGTGCTTTGTTTCTGGACGCACGGTCAGCCGAAAAAATGATGACCCGAGTGGCCCAGTTGCTGCGCGATGAAACCGGCCTGGACCCGGACCTGAACAGTTTCATGAACCTGTGCCGGCAGTACCGGATAGAGGGGTTGACTGCCTGAAAACGCGGTCACCTCATCACTTGAATTTCAAATCACGGAGAAATTATCTTGACCTTCCCTCCCCTCCAAAAAGTACGTTACGGCATCATCGGTTGCGGCATGATGGGCCAGGAACACCTGCGCAACATTGCACTACTGCCTGGAGCCAGCGTGAGCTGCATCTTCGAGCCCGACGACGCCATGGCCGCCAGCAGCCTGATACTGGCACCTGGAGCCCGGCGCGTGGACAACCTCACCGAAGTCGTGACCTCATCCGACGTGGATGCTCTGCTGATCGCCAGCCCCAACTTTCGGCATGCCGAACAGCTGCGCGAAATTGCCGCCTTGCGCCCTTTGCCCGTGCTGCTCGAAAAGCCGGCTTGTACCAGCATGGCCGATGTGCGCGCACTGGCCGAACTCGGCCGCAGCTACCCCGCGCCAATTTGGGTGGCTATGGAATACCGCTACATGCCGCCGGTGGCGCGCCTGACCGAAGAGGTCCACAGCGCACAGCACACCGGCCCCATATCGATGCTCTCCATTCGTGAGCACCGCTTTCCTTTCTTGGTCAAAGTGGGCGACTGGAATCGATTCAACCGCTACACCGGTGGAACGCTGGTGGAAAAGTGCTGCCATTTCTTTGACCTCATGCGGCACATGACGCGCAGTGAGCCGGTGCGCATCTTCGCCTCGGCATCGGCTTCGCACAACCACCTGGACGAGCACTACCCCGAGGGCACGCCCGACATCCTGGACAACGCTTATGTGGTCGTTGACTTTGCCAGTGGGCAGCGCGCGTTGCTGGAGCTGTGCATGTTTGCCGAAGGCGCGCGCTACCAGGAAGAAATTTCGGTTGTCGGTCCAGCAGGTAAAGCCGAATGTTTTGTGCCTGGGCCAGGCCGTTTCTGGCCTGAACACCTGGGCGAGCCACCGGTGCCCAAGGTGGTCATCAGCCCGCGTCACCCCAAAGGTCCGCGCGAACTTGACGTGCCCGTGGACCCCGTGGCACTGGCTGCAGGTGACCACAACGGTTCAACCTATTACCAGCACCAGCGCTTCAATGCCGCGGTGCGTGGCCAAGGCGCTGTCGAAGTCAGCCTGACCGACGGACTGACCGCTGTCCTGATGGGGCTGGCAGCCCAGGAATCGGCGCGCACAGGCCAGGCAATTGATCTGACACAGGGGTATTTCGACTTGAAAGGTTTGAACTAAGCATTTACCCCTAGACACCACACCACGCAATTCATCTATTATTCATACACCTAAATCAGATGACAACTTTTGATCTAAATCAGATTAAAAAACAACTTTCATGGCCTCAGTCCAACTGCATCAAGTAAAGAAAAGCTATGACGGCAAAAACACCGTCATCCATGGCATCGACCTCGAGATCCAACACGGCGAGTTCGTGGTCTTTGTCGGCCCTTCCGGTTGTGGCAAATCCACCTTGCTGCGCATGATCGCGGGTCTGGAGAGCATCACCGGCGGTGATGTGATCATCGACGGCAAGCGCGTCAACGACGAGCCGCCGCGCAACCGCGACATCGCCATGGTGTTCCAGGACTATGCGCTGTACCCCCACAAGAGCCTTTACGACAACATGGCCTTTGGCCTGCGCCTGCGCAAAACCCCCGAAGACGAGATCAAGCGTCGCGTGATGGACGCCGCGCGTTTGCTGCGCATCGACCACATGTTGGACCGCAAACCCGCCGCCTTGTCAGGTGGTCAGCGCCAGCGCGTGGCCATTGGCCGCGCCATCGTGCGCCAGCCCAAAGTGTTTTTGTTCGACGAGCCGCTGTCCAACCTGGACGCGCAGTTGCGCAACGAGATGCGCAGCGAGATCAAAAAACTGCACCAACGCCTGGGCGCGACCATCATTTACGTGACGCACGACCAGGTCGAGGCCATGACGCTGGCTGACCGCATCGCTGTGCTCAGCGGTGGCCACAAGATGCAGTACGCCAGCCCCGATGAGATCTACAACCGCCCAGCCGCGCAGTTTGTGGCCGGCTTTACCGGCAGCCCGCCCATGAACCTGGTGAGCTGCCAGCTGCAAGCGGGTGGGGCAGACCTGGGCGGCGGCACGCTGATCGCTTTGCCGGCCGACTTGCGCGAGCGCGCTGCGGCCGCGCCTGGCCATGTGTTTGGCATCCGCCCAGAAAACCTGTCCCTGGCCCCGCGCCATGTGCCCGGCGAGGTCGCGGTGCAGGCCCGTGTGGTCATCAGCGAGCCTTTGGGCGCCGAGACCCTGGTGACCTTCCAGGTCGGGAACGTGGAGTTGATCGCGCGCTGCTCTGCCAGCTTCAGGGCCCCGGCAGGCACGCCCCAAAACCTCTACCTCGACCCGGCCGCGATGCACCTGTTCAGCCAGGCCAGCGGCCAGGCGATCTGAAGCTGTTTTTTTGTCAGTCCATTTGAATTCCAACCCAAGGAGAAGACATCCATGAAGAAGCGTTATGCATTGAAATTGGCCGTGGTGGCCCTGGCCAGCACGATGGCCGCAGGCGCTGTGTGGGCGCAGCAAACCACTTTGCGTGTGTTTGTCGGCCCCAACCAGCGCCCAGATCTGCAAGCCAAGCTGTTTGAGCAGTACAACAAAGCCAACCCCGGCGTGAAGGTCGAGATCGAAACAGGCGGCGCCACCTCCGAGCTGCAACGCCAGTACCTGTCCACCGTGCTCAACGCCAAGGACTCGGCCATCGATCTGTTTTTGATCGACATCGTCAACCCGGCGCAATACGCTTCCAAAGGCTGGATCGAGCCTTTGGACAAATACGTCGGAGGCCCCGCTGCTTTGCGCAACGACTATTTGCCGGTTTACCAGAACGCCAACGTGATCGGCGGCAAGGTTTACGCCATGCCCAGCCAGGGCGATTCGATGTTCATGTACTACCGCAAAGACCTGCTGACCAAGCACGGTATTGCCGAGCCCAAGAGTTGGGACGAGTTGGCCGCTGCAGCCAAAAAAGTGACTGCCGCCGAAGGCAACCCCAACTTGCAAGGTCTGTCCTTTCAGGGTGCGCCCATTGAAGGCGCAGTCTGCACCTTTTTGCTGCCTTACTGGGGCCAAGGCAAACAGTTCAACGATGCTGCAGGCAAGCTCACCCTGGACAAAGCCGCAGCGGTCAACGGCCTGAAAATGTGGCTCAAGATGATGGACGACGGCGTGTCCAAAAAGAACATTGCCGAAGTCACCACGCCCGTGACGGTCAATGAATTCAAGGCTGGCAATGTGG
>JBIKQY010000149.1:0-6287 GCA_044349465.1 Limnohabitans sp.
AGGAAGAACCAGCTTGGCGTCCAACATTTCCAGCGCACGGCCCCGGAAAACGGCCAAAGCCCGGTGGCTGGGCACGCGGCCAATCGGCTCGTCGTAGTCAAAGTAATCGCGGAACTTGGACACGTCGGCGTTGTTCTCGTCCTTGCCGTCGGCCAGCTTGCTTTTGAACAGGCCTTCGTTCCACAGCCATTCACGCAGTGCTTGCACCAGTGACGCGTCTTCGGCCCAGCGCTCGCTCAGCAAATCGCGCACGCCGTCCAGCACGGCAGCCGTGGTTGTGAAGTCAGCGCCTTCAATGGCGCCTGCAGCCAGCACAAAGGCTTGTGCTTCGGCGTGCGGGTCGAGAGTCGGGTCGGCAAACAGCTTGTCGGCCAGGGGCTCAAGCCCCGCTTCGCGGGCCATCATGCCCTTGGTGCGGCGCTTGGGCTTGAAGGGCAAATACAGGTCTTCCAGCTCTTGTTTGGTGGGCGTGGCGTCGATGGCGGCCAGCAGCTCGGGCGTCATCTTGCCCTGCTCGGTGATGCTTTTGATCACGGCGGCGCGGCGGTCTTCGAGTTCGCGCAGGTAGCCCAGACGCGACTCCAGCTCTCGCAGCTGGATGTCGTCCAGCCCACCGGTCACTTCTTTGCGGTAACGGGCGATGAACGGGACGGTGGCCCCGCCATCGAGCAGCTCCACGGCGGTCTTGACTTGCTCAGGGCGGATACGTATTTCAGCGGCCAGTTGGGCCAGGATTTTTTGCATGTCTGCGTCGGCGCTGTTGGAGCACTTCAAGGTTCAAAGGGCGTGAGTGTGCCACAGGCCTTTGGCAGTTTTGGCCCGCTTGGAGGCTCTGAGTGACTGCGTTGAATCTCACTCAATGCAGGCTTTTCACCGCGGTCTGTGGTCCTCAAACACCCTACAGACCTGCTTAAACCACAAAAATTGCGAATAAAAAAGAGGCTATTAAGATTTTGATGAAAATTTGCCACAAAACAACATTTATGCCTATTTAAACAACAAAATTGACACACAACTAGCAAATACGTAAACTCTCGATCATTGATGGTTTTAATGATTAAGGGAGTGAAAAATGATGATCTCTGGCAAAAGCATGATTCGCAGCGCATTTCGTCGTCTGGCAATGTTGGCTTCGGCCGGTGCGCTCATGGTGTTGACTGGCTGCGCCTCAGTTCAGGGCCCCACATTGCCCGTGTCTGAATTGGAGACCTTTGTCCCGATGCCGCAGCATGCCCGCGTAATGAACGATGTGAAAGTCCGTTGGGAGGTTCGCGAAAACGTGTCTGAAGTTTGCGGACGTGCCGCCAAGCTGAGTGCCACTCAAGCTTGGATGACACCGCCGCTGGCATGCGCCATGTGGAATGTGGCCAGCAAGGAGTGCGTGATCATCACGGGCAAAAAAGTCTCTCATGTCGAACTGGGCCACGAGTTGCGACACTGCTTCGAGGGCAACTTCCACCGTTGATTTTCTAGGACATTGCCGAATTGCGGCCCTTAACACGTCTTTGAAAGAATAATTTTCAATTGGTAAATATCAGTTTTGCAATATAATTTGCCAAAATTTATTTGTCCCCATGCAACCGTTGGTTTCAGTTCTTCTTCTGCGTCCTTCTCTGTGGCTTCGTTTGCTGTCTCTGACCACCTTGGTTTTGGGATTGAGTGCTTGCCATGGTGGCGCAATGCACCAAGTGTCGAGCTTGGAATTGATTCCTTTCAACGTGAAGCCAGCCAACTACCGAATCATGAATCAGGTGCGCATCAATTGGGAGGTGCGTGCAGACGTGGCACAGTTTTGCGCGCATGCCAAAAGCATGGGCCGCGAGCAATCGTATTTAACCCCCCCCATGGGCTGTGCCATTTGGGACATTCTCAAAGGCGAATGCACTGTGGTGACTGGCCCCGTGACCAGCCACGTGGCCTTAGGCCATGAATTGCGCCACTGCTTTGAGGGACACTTCCACCGCTGACCGGCAACGCCTTTGCCTTTTGGCCCCGTTCAGCTTTCTCTGAGTGCCCGACGCAATCCTTCACCCACATCGGGACGTGCGGCAAAGGGATCGGGCGGGTTAAGCCCTTGCACAATGGCTTCCATGCGACTTTGCACATTGCCCAGCGCCTGCGGGTGGCTGTAAATGTAAAACTGGTCCCCCGCTACGGCATCAAAAACCTTTTGCGCCACATCAGCAGCCGACACCTTGCCACTGCCGACAGCTTTGTCACTTTGCGCCTGACCAATCAGCTGGCTGGCGGTCGGTTTGTCAGCGGCCAAGTCAGACGGGCGGTTGCGGTGGCTCTGGCTGATGCCTGTGGGCACAAAGTAGGGGCACAGCACACTGGCGCTGACTTGATCGCTCACCAATTGCAAGTCCTGGTACAAGGTCTCGGTCAGCGACACCACAGCGTGCTTGCTGACGTTGTAGATGCCCATGTTGGGCGGCGTGAGCAAGCCGGCCATGCTGGCGGTGTTGACGATGTGACCTTGATAAGAAGGATCGGCCTTTGCAGCTTCGAGCATCATGGGCGTGAACAGGCGAACGCCGTGCACCACACCCCAGAGGTTAACGCCCAGCACCCATTCCCAATCGGCCACCGAGTTTTCCCAGACCAAGCCGCCAGCCCCCACACCCGCGTTGTTGAATACCAAGTGCGGTGCACCAAAGCGGGCTTTCACGTCGGCGGCCAGTTGCTCCATGGCCTGTGCGTTCGACACATCCACCTTGCGGGCCAGTACCTGAACGCCCTGTGCGGTCATTTCGGCTTCAGCTTTATCCAACGCGTCTTGCTGCACGTCCACCAGCACCAGGTTCATGCCCAACTTGGCACCGATGCGGGCGCATTCGAGACCAAAGCCTGAACCAGCACCGGTCAAGACAGCGGTTTTGCCTTTGAAGTTGTCGATCATGCAGATGCCTTTTTGAGAGTGAACCCGACACGCGGGAAATGAACATGGACGGTGCCCGAACGGTCAGCCGAGCGGCGCAAGGTGTAACGGGTACGGGTGGCTGCGATCAGCTCGCCCTCGGTCGGCTCCAGGCCAAAGTTGTCGGCCGCAATCACCACCTGACTGCCCAGCGCAATGCCGTGCTCGTCCTGGAAAACCTCGCCCTGCACTGCGGCAGGCGTTGAACTGCGGGCCACCTCCAAGGCGTCTTGGGCACTGAACTTGCCCGGTGTGCCGTGTCCGATGGACTTCATGCGGGCCATCCAGCTTTTGATTTCTGGCGTCGCTTCCAATATGCCCGCCAAAGCTGGCGTGCGCTCTAGCGTGAACCACAGCGGGTGGTAAGCCGCAAAGTCGGCCACGCAAGGCTGTGCGCCGAACAAAAAGTCTTGCCCGTGCAGCATGCTGGCGATGCGACGCAAGTAGCTTTTGTAAGTCGCTCCGGCATCAGCCGATGCCATGCGGGATGCACCGCTTCGCATGGCAGTTCGGTCTGCCACAAAGGCCTGCACGCCTTCAGCGGGCGCGCCCGCAAAGACCTGGGCCACGCCTGCAGGCTGGAAATTCCAGGCCATGGACGCGGTGAACAAGGCACTGTCGGCCCACTGAGCCACGATGCGCGCTGCGCCTTTGACGGCGTCAGGATAGATCGTAGGCGCTGGGGCCAAATGCTCCAGCACATCGCAAATCAGTGCGGTGTCACAGTAAATGTCAGCGCCGATCTGCAGTACCGGCGTTTTGCGGTAGCCCCCGGTGAGCGCCGTCAGATCGGGCTTGGGCATGATCATCGGAATGAACACGCTCTTCCAGGCCAACTGTTTGTAGCCCAGAATCAACCGGACTTTTTCAGCGAACGGCGAAGTCGGGTAATGGTGGAGGATCAGATCGGACATGCCCAGCCTCAGATCAGTTTGACCAGTTGCTTGCCGAAGTTCTTGCCTTTGAGCAAGCCCAAAAAGGCTTCAGGCGCAGCCGCCAAGCCTTGTGCCACGGATTCGCGCGGACGCAGCTTGCCGGTGCCGATCAGGGTGCCGAGTTCTTGCAGCGCTTCGGGCCAGACTTCCATGTGCTCGCTGACGATGAAGCCTTCGATCTTCATGCGGTTGATCAAAATCAGCGCCGGGTTGGCCATGGGAAGCGGCGCGCCGTCATAACCCGCGATCATGCCGCACACCGCAATCCGTGCGAAGGCGTTGGTGCGCAGCATCACGGCATCCAAAACCATGCCGCCCACGTTCTCAAAGTGGCCATCGATGCCGTTCGGGCAAGCCTCGCGAAGCGCTTTGGACAGGCTGATGTAGTCCTTGTGCTCTTTGTAGTCGATGCAGGCGTCAAAGCCCAACTCATTGACCACGTAGTCGCACTTGTCTTTGCCACCGGCAATGCCGACCACGCGGCAGCCGCGTGCTTTGGCCAAAGCACCATAAGCGCTGCCCACCGCGCCGCTGGCCGCACTCACTGTCACGGTTTCGCCCGCTTTGGGGTTGATGATTTTGCACAGGCCATACCAGGCGGTCACGCCGGGCATGCCCACTGCCCCCAGGTAATGTGACAGCGGCACATGGGTGGTATCGACCTTGCGCAGTGCGCCCAACAGATTGGCATCGACCACGCTGTATTCCTGCCACCCGCCCATGCCCACGACCTGGTCACCGACTTTGAACTTGGGGTGCTGGCTGTCCATCACCTCGCCCACGGTGCCACCGAGCATGACTTGCCCCAGAGCTTGGGGCACGGCGTAGCTCTTGCTCTCGTTCATGCGACCGCGCATGTAGGGGTCCAGGCTCATGAAGTGGTGCTTGACCAGCACTTGCCCGTCTTGCAATGCAGGAATGGGGGTTTCAATCAGTTTGAAATTGGCCACAGTGGCTTCGCCTTGGGGGCGGTTGTCGAGCACGATTTGGTGGTTGATGGGCATGGTGTTTCCGTTCTTTATGAGGTGGTCGTGAAAAAAATGAACCCAAAGATTCAGTCTGTATGAAGGCCATCGGTGCCACGACGGGGCACATATTTGAATGTGCCGGTGGCATGTGCGCACAAACGCCCCTCGGGGTCGTAAACCCCACCTTCCGTGAAGGCGAGTTTGCGTGTGCGGTGCAGCAAGCGGCCTCGGCCAATGAGTCGCCCGCCCAGTGGAGCTGAAGCAGCTTGCATGAAACTGGTCTTCATTTCAATCGTGAACACGCCGTTGCTGGGCTCCACGCTGCGTGCGGCTGCCGCCAGCACGATGTCCAAAAAGGTCATGATCGCGCCCCCATGGACGACGTCAAAAGAGTTGAATATTTCCGGACGCATCGGAAACCACAGTTCGGATTGGCCGTCTTCAAATTTTTCCAATGTGATGCCCAAGTGGTCCACAAACGGAATCGGAACGCCAAAAGGAATGCTCATGTCAGGCCTTGGCGCTCAGCCGCCAATGATGGCGCTCACGCCACCGTCTACCGCTAGCCATTGGCCGGTGATGTGCTTGCCTGCGTCCGATGCGAACAACAGTGCCAGGCCCTTGAGGTCTTCGTCATCACCCAAGCGGCGCAGCGGGGCGGCTTGCGCCATGTTGTCGGCCCCGATGGTGTCCAAAAGACCTTGGCTCATTTTGCTGGGGAAGAAGCCCGGGCAAATCGCATTGACGGTGATGCCGTGCTCGCCCCACTCACCGGCCAATGCACGGGTGAAGTTGATGACCGCACCCTTGGAGGTGTTGTAGGCGATGGTTTCCATCGCAGAAGGGTTGCCTGCCAGTCCCGCGATGGACGCCACATTCAAAATGCGGCCTTTGCCACGCGGGATGAAGCTTTGCTTGGCCACCTCTTGAGAGAGGATGAAATAACCGCGCACGTTCAAGTTCATGACCTTGTCCCAGGCCGAGACCGGGTGGTCTTCGGCAGGTGCGCCCCAGGTCGCGCCAGCGTTGTTGACCAGAATGTCGATGGGCCCCATGCGCTCCATGGTTTCAGTAGCCAGGCGGCGGATGTCTTCTTCTTTGCCACAGTCGGCAGCAATCCAGCGGGCGTCAATGCCCGCAGCTTGCAGCTCAGCTGCGGCTTCTTCCAAGTCGGCCGCCTTGCGCGAGCTGAGCATGATCTTGGCCCCAGCCTCGCCCAAGGCGTGGGCCATTTGCAGGCCCAGGCCTCGCGAGCCACCCGTGACCAAGGCCACTTGCCCGGTCAGGTCAAAAAGTTGTTGAATGCTGCGTGCCATGTTGGAGCTCCTTTTATTCGACAATGAAATCCATGCAGCGGCGTTCTTGGACGACCGCTTTCATGAAGGGTTTGATGGCCAGATGATCGGGGTGATTCTGGTAAGCCGCTAGCACCTGCGCGTCATCGAGCAGCATGTGGAGTACCAA
>JBIKQY010000151.1:0-6272 GCA_044349465.1 Limnohabitans sp.
TTAATCTCAGGTGCCTACCCATTTGGTCATCCATTTTTTTAGCACCACCCACGCCATGCTGTCCACACGCCGCACCCTGCTCCTGACCTCTTTGCTGCTTTTGCAAGCCTGCGCCAGCTTGCCCCCCGAAACTTACGCGCCCAAGCTGGGACAAATGGGTAAGGATGTGATGTGGCTGCCCACCCGCGATGAGCTGGTGACCCAGTTGCTGACAGCCGCACGCGTTGGCCCCAATGACGAGGTGGTCGACCTGGGTGCGGGCGACGGCAAGATCCCGATCGCGGCAGCAAGGCAGTTTGGAGCGCGGGCCTGGGGCATCGAATACAACAAGGACCTGGCCGCCCTGGCTCAGCGCAACGCGCAGCGGGCGGGCGTGGCTGACCGGGTGCGCATCGTGCATGGCGACATCTTCAAGGAAGACTTTTCCAAAGCCACGGTGGTCACCATGTACCTGCTGGAAGAGCTGAACGCGCAGTTGCGCCCCACAATTTTGGCCATGCGGCCCGGCACACGCGTTTTGTCCAACACGTTTTCGATGGGTGACTGGGAGCCCGATCAGGTGATCCGCGCGGGCACCAACACGGGCTATTTCTGGACCGTTCCCGCTGCTGTGGCAGGCCAGTGGTCGGTGCAGGGCCTGGCCCCGCAAGGGCCAGCTGTGCTGCGCCTGAGTCAGCGCCACCAACGCTTGGGTGGCACCCTGAGCTGGGGCGGGCAAACGCAAACCTTGCTGGGTGCGAGCCTGCACGGCGCTGACTTGCACTTCAGCTTTGTTCAAGCCGATGGGCAGCTCAAAGCCGTTCAGGCCCGGGTGCAAGGTGCTTCAATTCAGGGCGAAGTGGTCGGGCCCTATGGCATGGGCGATTTCCAGCCCGAGGTGGTGAAGGTCACCGGTCAACGCGTGGGCGACTAAAGCGCGTCTTTCATCTCAAGGGCCACCCGCCATGCGCTTGTTCTCTTACCGCGACCGCCCCGTTCACCTTGGGCCTTACCCGCTGGAGCGCCTGCGCCGCACCACTTCCACGCCCGACGGTAGCGCCCTGCCGCCCATGCAGGCTTTGCGTTTTGCGCATGACGACCCCGAATCCTTGTCCCACGCCATGGCGCGGTACATGGCCATGTTCGACTTGGTGCGCGACGGCGCGGTCAACCCCAAAGAGGGGGAGATTCCGGCCGACCCGACCGAACGCGCCCAGCACCTGAAGGCAGCGGGTTATTACTTTGACGCCTCGATGATGGGCGTGTGCGCCCTGCCTGCCAGCGCCTGGCTGCCCGAGCCAATCCGCAACCCCGCTGTGCCCGCCCTGGGCGAAGAGCTGGCGCAAAGCCAGCCGGCCAGTTTTGCTGCGGGCATGGACATGATCCTGGCCGATGTGCTGGAGTCGGCCCGCACGGTGCACGGCCCCATCCATCACCACAGCCAGGCCATCGTGATCATGGTGGAATTTGCGCGAGACCCCAAACCCAATGAGCCCGGCTGCGACTGGTTGGCGGGCACGCAGGCGCAACGCGCTGCCGTGCTGGCGGCGCAAACGGCCGTGCTGCTGTCCACCTATTTGCGCATGCTGGGCCACGAGGCCCGCGCCCACAGCGCCAGCTGCAGCGACCTGGATTTAGGCCGCTTGGCTTTGGCCGCAGGCCTGACGCTGCCCGATGGCAGCAACCCCTATGTGGGCCAGCGCTATGCCTTGGCCGCCGTCAGCACCACGCTGGCCATAGCCCCCGACCAGGCGCTGGACCCGCAACAAAACCGCTGGCAAAGCCACGGCCCGGCTTGGTGGCTGGGGCTGGGCACGTTCAAGAGCGCGTTTCACCAAGACGCGTTTGCGCAGCGCGAGTTTCGCCAAGGCGCACACCCGTTTGAAACCCTCAAACGCCAGGCCACACCCACCACCTTCATTGACCACGACCGCGTGCCCCGCTTCCCTAAACGGGCGGACTTTTTTGCACGGGCTTTGTTTGGCGATTTGGGCAAGTCGGTGCAAGACAGCGCCAAGAACGCGCACTACGTGATGAAAAGCCCCATCGGGGCCTGCGCGCGCCGGGCGTTGGGCGCTTTGCTGCTTTTGCAATTTGGCCCAGCCCGTGGCCCGGTGGCCGCCAGCACCGCCAATCCGCAGCGCAATGCCGACAACCTGAAAGCCGCGTCGTACTACCTGGGGGTGGACGCGGTGGGCCTGTGCGGCGTGCCCGAGTGGGCCTATTACTCGCACGACGCGGGCGGCAACCCCATGCCCGCGTACCACGCCAACGCGGTGAACCTGCTGATCGACCAGGGCCACGAGACCATGGAAGGTGCGAGTGGTGACGACTGGATTTCGGTGGCGCAAAGCATGCGGGCGTATCTGCGGTTTTCGCTCATGGGCGGCATTGTGGCCGAGCAGATTCGGCGGCTGGGTTATTCGGCTCGGGTGCATTCGGTGCTGGACGGCGATGTGCTGCAGCCGCCTTTGTTGCTGCTGTCGGGCCTGGGCGAAGTCAGCCGCATTGGCGAGGTGATCCTCAACCCGTTTTTGGGGCCGCGCCTGAAAAGCGGCAGCGTCACCACCGACATGCCCATGGCCCCCGACCAGCCCATCGACTTTGGCTTGCAGAGCTTTTGCGAAAGCTGCAACAAGTGCGCCCGCGAATGCCCGTCCGGGGCCATCACCGCTGGCCCCAAGCTGATGTACAACGGCTACGAAATCTGGAAAAGCGACGCCGAAAAATGCGCCCGCTACCGCATCACCAACGCGGCAGGCGGCATGTGCGGCCGCTGCATGAAAACCTGTCCCTGGAACCTGGAAGGCCTGCTGGCCGACAGCCTGTGGCGGCAAGTGGCCATGAAGTTGCCCGCAGCCGCACCCGCGCTGGCCCGGCTCGATGACCTGCTGGAGCGCGGCAGCATCAACCCGGTCAAAAAATGGTGGTGGGACATCGAGCTGGACAAGGTCACCGGCCGCTACGTGAATGCACAGCAAACCCACCGCCGAACCCTGCAAAAAGACCTGGACCTGCGCTACGAAGACCAGACCCTGGCCGTGTACCCGGCCGACAAAATGCCGCCACCTTATCCGGTGACTTACCCGGTCAACCGCGAAGAAGGCATTGCCCGCTACCAGGCTTTGCTCACGCCGAAGCAATACCAGGCCCGCTTGGCGGCAGGCCAGACCGAGGGCTTGGCCCCCGGGCCGCAGCCCTTGCCCGCCGAGCCGCCCGTGTTTCCGGTCGTTCTGTACAAACGCGAGGAAATGGCCGAGGGTCTGGCGCGTTACGAGTTCAAAGCGCCCGATGGCCGCGAGCTGCCACCCTTCACGGCAGGCGGGCACATCGACGTGGTGATCGCCCCCGAATACCAACGCCCCTACAGCCTGGCGGGCGACCCGGCCGACCGCAGCCGCTATGTACTAGGCGTGCTGCGCGAGCCGCCCGAGTCTGGCGGGCGCGGCGGCTCGGCGCTGATGCACCGGGTGTTTCGCGAGGGGCGGCGCGTGTTCGTGAGCCGACCGGCCAACCACTTTGCGCTGCACGAAGACGCCGCGCACAGCTGGCTGTTTGCAGGCGGCATCGGCGTGACACCCATGATCGCCATGGCGCACCGCTTGCACGCTTTGGGCAAGCCCTTTGACTTTCATTACAGCGCCGCCAGCCGATCAACGGCGGGCTTTTTGAAAGACCTGGCCGAGGCACCTTGGGCCCACAAGGTGCAGTACCACTTCAAGGACGAAGGCCAACGCGCCGACCTGATGCAACTTGTGCCTGACTTCGCAGCGGGTGGGCATGTCTACACCTGCGGCGCACCGCGCTTCATGGACGGCGTATTCGAAGCCGCCACGGCGCACGGCTGGCCGGGTGAAGCCCTGCACCGCGAATACTTCAGCGTGCCCGAGGCCGATGCTTGGGTGAACCAGCCCTTTGAGTTGCTGCTGCAAAAGTCGGGCCGCCGCCTTCAGGTGCCCGCAGATCGCAGCGCCACCGAGGTGCTGGCCGAAGCGGGCGTGGCCATCGACGTGAAATGCAGCGATGGCCTGTGCGGGGTGTGCGCCCGGCCTTACGATGCACAGGCCTCTGACGCGGTGGAGCACCGCGACTTTGTGCTCGGCCAACAAGAGCGCCAGCACAAAATCATTTTGTGCTGCTCTCGTGCGCAGCATGCGGGGGGTGTGATCGCCCTGGATTTTTAAAACCAGCAAGGGAGAAGTTTCATGGACACGGTCAAAAAAGTTTTCATCACCGGTGGCACCAGCGGCATTGGCGCGGCCATTGCCCGGGCCTTTGCCGCCACTGGCGCCAGCGTGACGGCCTCCGGGGCCACGCCTGCCGAAGTGGCTGCGGCTCAAGCCCTGCCCACCAACCGCATGATCGCCTTCCATGTGCTGGATGTGCGGCAAAACGAGCATGTGCAAAACGTGCTCGGTGAGTTTGGTGAATTCGATGTGCTGGTCAACTGCGCAGGCATCATCCAGCGCAACGTTGAACACGACCCCGAGGTGTTTGCCCAAACCGTGGACGTCAACCTGAACGGCACCATGCGGGCCTGCGCCGCAGCGCGTGAAGGGCTCAAAGCGCGCCGGGGCTGCATCGTCAACACCGCCTCGATGTTGAGCTTTTTTGGAGGCGGCCTCACGCCGGGCTACAGCGCCAGCAAGGGCGGCGTGGCGCAACTGACCAAGTCGCTGGCGATTGCTTATGCGGCCGATGGCATCCGGGTGAATGCGGTGGCCCCGGGCTGGATCGCCACGCCTTTGACCCAAGCCCTGCAAAACGACCCGACTCGCAGCGCCCAGATCGTGGGCCGCACGCCCATGGGCCGCTGGGGCCAACCGGAAGACGTGGCCGACCCGGTGCTGTTTTTGGCCAGCCCGGAGGCGCGCTTCATCACGGGCGTGGTCTTGCCGGTGGATGGCGGTTATTTGATCCAATAAACCAAGCCAAGGCTCAGGGCTGAGGCCCCCATGGCGCGGACAGCATGAGCTTGTTTTGCTGCTCGGCAATCAGCGGGCGAATTTTGGCGGCAAAGGCCATGAAGTCCGCATCGCCATAAACCCCGGCCCAAAAAGCCCGGCGGTCGGCATCGTCGTCAAACTTCCAGATGTGGATCAGCTGGTTCAAGGCACCCACATCCCCCGTGAAGTAACCCACCAGTTTGGACGGGTGCTTGGACAGCACAGGCCAGCCCTCGTTTTTGTAGTGCGAGGTGAGTTCCGACATTTTCCCGACGATGGCGTTGTAGGTGCGCAGCTCATAAATGGCCATGAAAAACTCCTGTTAGATGGGCTGCTCACTTTAGGCGGGCCTAGGCGTAGACGCTGTCGGCAAGGTGACGCTGTCGGCCCAAGCGCCCTGTAAGATCATTCCCACCCTGATTTCTTTGGACAGAACCCCATGAACGCCCCACTCTCCCGCGCAGCCTTGGCGAATGTGCAGGCCGCCGACTTGGCCGCCTTGCCCCTGATCGAAAAATGGATCGCCTTTGCCACCGTCTCGCGCGACAGCAATTTGGCCCTGCTGGACTGGACCGAGGCTTACCTCAAGGACCTCGGCATCACTTGCAGCCGCACCTACGACGACAGCGGCCAAAAAGCCAACCTCTGGGCCACGCTGCCCGCACACGATGGCGAAACCAAAATCGGCGGCCTGGTGCTGTCCGGCCACACCGACGTGGTGCCGGTAGACGGCCAGCCTTGGGACACCGACCCGTTCAAGGTCGAAATCAAAGGCGACAAGATGTACGGCAGGGGCGTGACCGACATGAAGAGTTTTGGCGCCATCTGCCTGATGATGGTGCCGGAGTTGCTGAAAAGAAAACTCAAGCGCCCGATTCACCTGGCCTTCAGCTACGACGAAGAAGTCGGCTGCATCGGCGTGCGCCGCATGATCGCCGACATGCAGGCCCAAGGCTTCAAACCCGCAGGCTGCATCGTGGGCGAGCCCACCGGCATGCAGGTGGTCATTGCGCACAAGGGCAAGCACTCTTACAAAACCACGGTGCACGGTTTTGAGGCGCATTCTTCGCTCACGCCTCTGGGCGTGAACGCGGTCGAGATCGCTTGCGAGTTTGTCGCCAACCTGAAAAGCATGCACCGCGAGCTGGTGCAAAACGGCCCGTTTGACCCGATTTACGACGTGCCCCACACCACTATCCACACCGGCGTGATCGCGGGCGGCACAGCGCTCAACATCATCCCGCGCCAATGCGAGGTGACGTGGGAAATCCGCCACCACCACCTGAACACCCCCGAAGACTTGTTTGCCCGGGCCAAAGCCTTTGGCGAGAGCCTGGTGCCCGCCAT
>JBIKQY010000153.1:0-6246 GCA_044349465.1 Limnohabitans sp.
GGCTCGCCGACATGCTCAAGGGCCTGGTGCTGGGTTTGGCGCTGGGCCTGCCCCTTTTGTGGGTGGTGTTGTGGCTCATGCAAGCCGGAGGTGCATGGTGGTGGCTGTGGGCCTGGGGCGTGTTGGTGGGCTGGCAGCTGTTTTTGATGGCGATTGCCCCGAACGTGATCATGCCGCTGTTCAACAAATTCACGCCCCTGGAAGACGAGTCGCTCAAGGCCCGCGTGCAGGGACTGATGCAACGTGCAGGCTTTACCGCCAAGGGCTTTTTTGTGATGGACGGCAGCCGCCGATCGGCGCACTCGAATGCGTTTTTCACAGGCTTTGGTGCGAGCAAGCGCGTGGTGTTTTTTGACACCTTGCTCAAGCAACTGAGCCCGGCTGAAATGGAAGCAGTGCTGGCCCATGAATTGGGCCACTTCAAGCACAAACACATCGTCAAAATGATGGCGACCAGCTTTGCCATGACGCTGGCGGGTCTGGCGCTGCTGGGCTGGTTGGCGCAGCAGGTTTGGTTTTACACGGGCTTGGGCGTGCTACCCAATTTGTCGGGCAGCAACGACGCGCTGGCGCTGGTGTTGTTCATGCTGGTCACACCCGTGTTCAGCTTGTTTTTTGCGCCCGTGTCGTCTTGGCGCTCGCGCCAGCAAGAGTTCGAAGCCGATGCCTATGCCGTGTCTCAAACCCCGGGCAAAGACTTGTCTTCGGCTTTGCTCAAGCTGTACCAAGACAACGCCTCCACACTCACACCAGACCCTTGGTATGTGAAGTTCTATTACTCGCACCCACCGGCCAGTGAGCGTTTGCTGAGAATGAAAACCGCATGAGCTCGCCAGAAGTTCGCGCCCTCAAACCCACCGAGGTGATCATGGCGCTGAGCCAGTTGGTCGGTTGGGGACTGACGGGCGATGGTGAAAACGTCGCGATTGAAAAAACCTTCACTTTCGAGCAACACACCCACGCTTTGCTCTTCGTCAACAGCGTGGGCTGGTTGTCTGAAAAACTCAACCACCACCCCGAACTGGTGCTGACCTACAAACGTTGTGTGGTGCGCTGGAACACGCACGATGTGCGCGGCTTGAGCCGCTTGGATTTTGAAGCGGCTACCCAAACAGACGCCTTGTTAGCGGCATGATGTGGCATGAATAAACCGAAAGCGCGCCCGGCCTTGCCCCAGGCCAACGATCTGGAGCCGGGCTTGGTGGTGGCCACTTATGGCCGCCATTGTTTGGTGGAGACGCCCGAAGGCCGCCGCCTGATTTGCCACCCCCGGGGAAAGAAAAACCAGGTGGTGGTGGGCGACCAGGTGCTGTGGCAAATCGCAGGCGATGAAGGCAGCATTGAAAAGCTGCAGGAGCGCCGCAACCTGTTTTACAGGCAAGACGAAATCCGCACCAAATCCTTTGCCGCCAACTTGGACCGCGTGTTGATCTTGATCGCGGCCGATCCCGAGTATTCAGAAAGCCAACTGTCACGCGCCTTGGTGGCCGCAGAGGCGGAACGCATCACGCCCATCATCGCGCTCAACAAAAGTGACTTGGCACAGCCCTTTGCTCAAGCCTGGGAGCGACTGGCGCCCTACCGCGACATGGGTTACAGCGTCATGCCCATCAGCCTGAGCCCGCGCAGTCCGGTGGCCGACGACGGCGTGGCGGCTTTGTGCGCGCATTTGCAAGGCCTGACCACCTTGGTGTTGGGACCGTCGGGCAGCGGCAAAAGCACGCTGATCAACCGCTTGGTGCCCGATGCACAGGTGGAAACCGGTGAAATTTCGCTGGCGCTCAACTCGGGCAAGCACACCACGACCAGCACGCGTTGGTACTGGGTGCCTGGGCTCGATGGGTCTGGAGAAGATGGTGCAGCACGTACCGCTTTGATCGACTCACCCGGCTTTCAGGAATTTGGCTTGCACCACATTGAGCCCACTCGCTTGGCCGACTGCATGCCCGATTTGCGCAAGCATTTGGGTGGCTGCAAGTTCTACAACTGCACGCATTTGCACGAACCCGGTTGCGCCGTGCTGGCGCAAGTCGAAACCGCTGAACACCCCGGCACCATCAGCGTTCGCCGACACCGCATTTATGCGCAGCTGTTTGAGGAGTTGGGCCAGCAGCGCTGGTGACGGGCAGGGTGTTTTCAGCCCACTGTGTTTTCAGCCCACCAAATTGGCCATGGTCAGCAAGGCCACCAGCACCAACCACATGATCACGGTGCGCCAGACCAGGCCCACCACCTGGGCAAAATGCGCCACGCTGGCCACGCGCCCGGGTGTGCTGCTGCTGTCCGGGTTCTCGGGGGTGGTCATGCCCTCGGCAGCGGGTTGCAAGGCAGCGCCGCCCAAGCGAATGTTGATGGCCCCTGCCGTTGCGGCCAGGATCACGCCATCGTTGTCTTGCGGAAAGTTTTGTGCGTGGTGTCGCCAGCCGTCCATGGCGTCTTCAAAGCTGCCCACAATCGCAAAGCCCAAGGCGGTCATGCGTGAGGGCAGCCAGTCCAAGGCCTGCCAAGCCCGTGCCGAGACCGAGCGCAGCACCTCGCTGGGCAAAGACCCATCGGCTGCGGGCTCCTGCCAGCGCCGCTGCGCGAACTCGGTCAAGCGGTAAATCACCGCGCCCACCGGCCCAAGGCCAATGATGGACAGGGCGGCGTACCAAAAAAACACGCCGAACACATGGCGGTGCGCGGCGATCACCGAGTACTCGATCACATGACGCACGATTTCGCTGCGAGGGATTTGCCCCACCTGCACCTGTTGCCACTGGGCCAGCAACTCGCGGGCCTTGTCTTCGTCACCGTTTTCCAGGGCTTCTCGGATGCCGGTGAAGTGGTGGCTAAATTGCCTGAAACCCAACGTTACATACAGCAGGGCCACATTCCACAGCACAGCCACCCACCAGCCCAGCGTCCAATCGAGCAACCAATGCAGCAACACCGCCAGCAAGGCGGGGGTCAAAACAGTGATGCCCCATGTCACCCAAGCCTGTGGCCGGGTGCCTGCGTCAAAGGTGCGCACCACCCAGGCCGTCCAGTGCTCGACAGCGGCAAATACCTGGTTGTCGGTCTTCAGGGGGCGGGCTTGCTCCAGCACCAGGGCCAGCAAGATGGCAAAAAAACTCATGGCATTCTCATGTTGACGGGGTGGCAGCCAGGAAGCGGTAGAAATTGCGCAGCATCCCGGCCGTGGCACCCCAGATGAAATGTTCCACCGCCTGGACTTCGCCATTGGAGGCGGTTCGGCGCTCCTCATACGGCATGGAAAACCATTGTCGCTGAGACCCTTGCCACTCAAAGGCATGCCGCCGGTGGTTGGCCGGATTCATCAAAAAAGACAGGGGCACTTCAAACACATCGGCCACCTCGTCGGCATTCAGGCGCAGCTCGAAATCGGGCGAGACCAGGCCAATGACTGGCGTCACCCAAAACGAGGTACCCGTGATGTAAACCGGCAACTCGCCTATGACCTGCACATGGCGGGCCGCCAAGCCCACTTCCTCTTCGGCCTCGCGCAAGGCGGTGGCCTGCATGTTGGCGTCTTCGGGGTCTACTTTGCCACCGGGGAAAGCAATCTGGCCCGAATGGGTCTTCATGTGCGCGGCGCGGCGCGTCAGCAGCACCGTGGGCGATGCAGCTTGGTGCCCGCGCATCACAATGGGCACCAACACCGCGGCTTGCGCTGGGAGCCGGTCTGAGGTGAAGTTTTCCCGCACCACTTCCGGCTGCCAGACAGGCGGCTGCGCAAACCGGGCCTTGAGGGCTTCGGGCTGCAAAAAAGCAGTCGGCACAGCGGGCATGTCGTGGTCGATTTGCCAAACCGGGACTTGTCGGGGATCAAACAGTGGATTTTTGGACACAGGCGGTGTTTATAACCGACAAGGGCCAGCACGCTGGCTTGGCACACGCTTTCGTCTGGGTGCAGGGGCGTGCAGGGTGTGGCCGTAAAATAGGTCGGTTGCCCTATTTAGCAACGTTACTGGTTTTACACATATGGATACAGGTCATTTCATGAAACGCGATTATTTTTCTCACGACACCCGTTCTGAACGCCGTTTTGGTGAACACCGTGGCGGCACTTGCATGGCCTTGATCGACGGCCGCTTCCTGATCTGGCTGGCCCAGCAAGGCGCAATGGGCGCCACGGGTGAATCGGTCAACCGCCAAGGCTTGCTCAGCTTGCTCTCCCAGGCCCTGTCGCACGCTGCGCTGGATGTGGATTTGCGCCGCATCTACTGGTACAGCGACCGCTCCGATGGTCTGGTCATCGACGACCAGATCGTGCGCCTGGTGCAGGCCCACGATGCCGATGGGGGCGCCTCGCTGCTGCGCTCACTCGGTCACGATCTCAAGCAACTGGCCGAGCACCATGCGTGCGACCATGTGCTGGTGGCCAGCGACGACGAGCGTTTTTTGGCCACCATCGACGAGGCCCAACTCAGCGGCCTGAGCGTGCACCTGCTGGCCGACGAGTCGGCTCGCAACATGCCGCAAATGGTGCGCACCGACCCGGGCTGGGCCCGTTTGTTGGCCCAGGCCGACCGCCGTGTGGTGGTCAACTCGCAAGCCCTGGCCGACATGCTGCAAGGCAAGCTGCCCACTGGCATGGGCTTGGCCGTGGAAGATGTGGAAGAGTTGCGCAAATCGATGCATGAAGTCATCACCGCCTGGTGGGCCGACGAGCCCGAAGACCTGCGCGAAGACCTGCGCGATGCGTTGCAGATCAGCCGTGGCATTCCGCAGGAAGTGGACCGCCAGCTTTTGCTGCGCATGCGTCAGCGACTGGCCCGCGCCTTGAGCCTGCCCGAGAAAAAAATGCTGCGCGAAACCTTGCGTCAGGTGGTCACCGAGCCCGCCGTCACTGCGCCAGTGGTGGGTGATGGTTTGCCTCCTGATCTGGACGACTGATTCCGGCGACTGAGCCTTGCGGGCATGGGGCATGTTCAGGAGCTCACCCAGATTTTGTAAGTTGCTCTTGGCCACCTGTTGCATGATGCAGCCACTCTTTGGAGTGGCTTTTTTTTGGCCTCCTCCAGACTTATTTTTCACAGGCTTGGCCAGCGTTGGGGGTCTTGATGCTGTGCTTGCATCATTTCAATTTTGCAATTTGTTGCAATTAAAGATGCTCAAAGTATTAAATGTGACTTCAATGCTGATAAATTTCATTCATGCGATCCAGCATCCATCCACAGGAGCATGAAACCATGACCACCGTAGCCCGCTTGACACCTCTGAACACGCGCCACATCAGCGCCCCCGTGCACCAGGACCACTTCACCTTGGCCATGCACCAGGAAGCAGAAAACGCCTTGGCGATGGCGCTGCACTATTTGCGCTCGAGTGGCAGCAACGTGCCCGGTGCCACGCGCAAAGCCGTGCAGGCTCTGGGTGCCTTGAACCGGCTCGAAATGTTGTCTTTGGGTTCGGGTGCACGCACCACAGGACGCGCATAAAAAAACCCAGAGCCCCGGGCCTCTGGGTTGATTCAGGTGTTCCGGGACAGTGCGGTCTTGCACCTGACCCACTCGGCCCGCAAGCCTGACGGCACCTCCTTGCCGTGGCCCGCAAGAATCAAGCTTTGGCGTGGTATTGGGTCACGCGCTCGACTTCGTTTTTGGAGCCCAGGATCACGCTCACCCGCTCGTGCAACTGGCCCGGTTGCAGATCCAGAATACGCTCTTTGCCATTGGTCGAGGCCCCCCCGGCTTGTTCAATCAGCCAGCTCATGGGGTTGGCTTCGTACAACAGGCGCAGCTTGCCGGGTTTGTGCGGTTCGCGTTTGTCCCAGGGGTACATGAAGACGCCGCCACGGGTCAGGATGCGGTGCACATCGGCCACCATGCTGGCGATCCAGCGCATGTTGAAGTCCTTGCCGCGCGGGCCTTCCTTGCCTTGCAGGCATTCATCAATGTAGCGGCGCACGGGCTCGTCCCAGTGGCGCATGTTGCTCATGTTGATGGCAAACTCTTTGGTGTCGGCAGGCACCTGCACATTTTCTTGCGTGAGCACAAAGGAGCCTTGTTCGCGGTCCAAGGTGAACATGGCCACGCCGTCGCCGACGGTGAGCACCAAGGTGGTTTGTGGACCGTATACGCAGTAGCCAGCAGCCACTTGCTGTTTGCCGGGTTGCAAAAAGTCTTTTTCTGTGACGCCCTGCTCACCCTCTGTCTTTTTGAGCACGCTGAAAATGGTGCCGATGCTGACGTTGACGTCGATGTTGGACGAGCCGTCCAGTGGATCAAACAGCAGCAGGTA
>JBIKQY010000154.1:0-6219 GCA_044349465.1 Limnohabitans sp.
TGGGGCCACTGCACCAAGGTGGTCAAGGCTGGGGCTGGGTGTGCGCTGTTGTGCAGGATGCAGATGCGCCCCTCCTGGGTGGCAACCAGGGGGCTGGCTGGGCTTAGACCTTGTTGAGCGCAATAGTCCTGAAGGGAAGTGGCCAGGATGCGGCGGTGCCCACCATGCGTGACAAAAGCTTTGAATACCCCGTTTTGCACCATGCGTTGCACGGTGCCCACCGACAGGCCCAGTATTCGGGCGGCGTGGCTGGTGCTCACATAGGTTTGGGTGTTTTGCGGTGTTTTCATGGTGCAGGGGCCTCGGGGGTCATTTCAATCGGTTGGGGGGGTTGTGGCATTTCGATGCTAGGCGGCCATGAGACCATTGGCGCTCTGGAGTAACCGGTAAAAGAGCAGCTATAAACCGGTAGCGCAAGGCTCAGACAAGGGCAGGTGCAGTGCAGCGCCCTTAAGGCGAGCGGGTTCAAGGCAAAATCACCCCCCTATGTTGCGTTGGTTCCGTTTTTTCTCGCTGTGGCCCTTGTGGGCTTTGCATGCCCTGGGTTGGTTCGGGGGCTGGGCTGCGTGGTTGTTTTCCGGGGCTTACCGCCGCCGTTTTCTGGACAACGCCCGGCAAGCCGGTCTGGGCTGGCGTGTGGTGTGGGGTGCGGTGGGGCATGCCGGGCGCATGTCGGCCGAGTTGCCACGTTTGTGGCTGGGCCGCACGCCGCCTCTGGCTTGGGCCGATGACCGGGCTGCAGCCGAGGCCTATGCCCAAGGCCAAGGCGTGTTGTTCCTGACCCCGCACATGGGTTGCTTTGAGGTCACCGCCCAGGCGTTGGCGCTGCGCTTTGGGGCGCAGCACGGGCAGTTGACCGTTTTGTACCGCCCGGCGCGCTTGGCGGCCTTGAATGAGGTGATGGCCTTGGCCCGCAACCGGCCGGGTTTGCAGGCGGTGCCCACCACGCTGGCGGGGGTGCGCCAGATGATCAAGGCCTTGCGGGCGGGGCAGGCCGTGGGTTTGTTGCCTGACCAGGTGCCGCCCGAGGGCATGGGCCAATGGGCCCCTTACTTTGGCAAACCCGCTTACACCATGACACTGGCCGCCCGGCTGGCCTTGCAAACCGGGGCGAAGGTGGTTTTGATTTGGGGCGAGCGCTTGCCCTGGGGGCGCGGCTACCGCTTGCACACCCAGCCGCTGGGCCATGATTTGTCTGCTGATCTGGAGACGGCGGTGGTTCAGATCAACCAAGCCATGGAGGCCTTGGTGCTGGCCTGCCCGCAGCAGTATTTGTGGGGTTATGCCCGCTACAAAGCCCCCCGCAAGGACGCTTGATGCATCCAGTGGTTTTGCTCATGCGCTTTCTGGCGCCTTGGCCTTTGGGGGCCTTGCGTGCTTTGGGCTGGGTCTTGGGCCATGTGCTCTGGCTTTTCGCCCCGTCGCGACGGCGCATTGTGCGGGTCAACCTGGCTTTGTGCTTTCCACAAAAAACGCCCCGCCAACGCTGGCATTTGGCCCGCAGGCACTTTGTGGGCGTGGCGCAGTCACTTCTCGACCGGTCTTGGTTGTGGCATGGCTCGCCTGCGCAGCTGCGCAGGCGATTGCAGCTGCAAGGCGATTTGACCCCCTTGTTGTGCCCTGAACCCGTGGTTATTTTTGCCCCTCACTTTGTGGGGCTGGACGCCGGTGGCAGCGCCCTGACCCAGTTGCACGGGGTCGCCATGGCCAGCATATATGTGAGCCAGCACAATGCGGCGCTGGACGAGTGGGTGCGTCAGGGGCGTAACCGGTCGGGTCAGGCGAACTTGTATTTCCGCCACCAGGGGGTCAAGCAGATCGTGTCGGGTTTGCGTCAGGGGGACAAGCTGTATTTGTTGCCTGACATGGATTTTGGGCGCAACGAATCGGTGTTTGTGCCTTTTTATGGTGTTCAAGCGGCCACGGTGCCCTCGCTGTCGCGCTTTGCGCGATTGGGTCGCGCCCGGGTGATGACGGTGGCCACGCGCATGACCGAGCAGGGCTACCGTTTGGAGTTGGGTCCGTTATGGGCAGATTTCCCGAGCGAAGATGCTGAGGCCGACACTGCCCGCATGAACCGAGAACTGCAAGCCCTGATCGACACCATGCCCGAGCAGTACTACTGGGTGCACAAGCGCTTCAAGACCCGGCCCGAGGGCGAGCCGGGGGTTTATTGAGGGGGCCGAACGGCCTGCGGCTGCAAAAAGCCCGCAATTTCCGTGATCACCCGCTCGGGTTTTTCGTGCACCACCCAGTGCGTGGCCTGTTCAATCGGCACCAGAGTCAGTTCGCGAATGTGTTCGTCCAGACCTTCGGTCAGGCACGGCAGCAACGCCACATCGTCCTGAGCCCAGAGCACCAGTGTGGGCACTTCGATGCGCAGCGCCTCGGCAGGAATCTGCACGGCGCTGGCACCCGGGTCGGTGGCAGTGGCCGGGCGCAAGGGCGATGCGCGGTAGTAGTTCAGGCCCCCTTGCAGTCCGTGCTGCCAAACCTCGCGGTATTGCGCTTTCACGGCGGGTGTGAGCCAGTGCGCAGGGGTGTCTGCCGTTGGCGCGGTCAGCGATATCAGCGAGCTGTCTTGGCCTGTCAAAAAGCCGAACAGGCGCTCAAAATCATGGGCCGCCAAATGCGCCGCCGCATCGGGCTGCACCAAGAAGTTCATGTAAGCGCTGGCCGCTTGCTGCGCCTCGTCGAGTTGCAAGGCCCGCAGGAAAGGGCCAGGGTGGGGCGAGTTGACGATGACCAGCTGGCGCAGGCGCTCGGGCCGCTGGTTGGCCAGGCTCCAGGCCACCGCGCCGCCCCAGTCGTGGGCGATCAAGGCGGCCAAGGGTTGATTGGTGCCACATTCGCTGTCGATCAGGGCCACGATGTCCTGCACCAGGTACTTGGCGCGGTAGGCCTTGACGTCTTCGGGGGCGCTGGAGCGTTCAAAGCCGCGCAAGTTGGGGGCCACGCAGCGGTAGCCGCCGTTTTCGGGCTGGGAAAAATGCAGCAGCAAAGGGTCCCACACCCAGGCCCCTTCCGGAAAGCCATGCAAAAACAGCAGCACAGGGCGGCCAGGCTCGCCGCAGGCGCGGCAGCTCAGGCTGATGCCGTGGGGCAGCGCTTGCTGCCAAGTCTGGATGTCGGGATGCACGTCGGAAAACTCCTTGAGAGGCACATGGCAGATGTCAGCTCGGGCTCACTCGTCGAGGGCTTCGGGTTCGTCTTCAGGGGGCTCGGCGGCTGGGGCTGCAGCCGCAGTGCCGCCAGAAGGGTGGGTCCAGTCCCACAGCAGTTGCGCCACCTCGTCCACACCCTGTTTTTTCAGGGCTGAAAAAAGTTTCACCTCGCCACCACCGGCTTGCAGTCGTGCAATCGACAGGGCCTTGGCCTGCTCGGCGCGGGTGAGCTTGTCCGCTTTTGTCAGGATGATCAGGAACTTCAGGCCTTGTTCGACCCGGGGGCGGATCACTTCAAGAAGGATGTCGTCGAGCTCGGTCAGGCCGTGGCGCGGGTCGCACATCATCACGATGCCCTTGAGGTTTTCGCGGCTGACCAGGTAATTGGCCATGACTTGCTGCCAGCGCAACTTGTCCATCTTGGCCACGGCGGCGTAGCCGTAGCCGGGCAAGTCGGCCAGCACCGTGTCGGTGATGCCTTGTTTGCCTAAAGCGAACAGGTTGATGTGCTGTGTGCGGCCGGGTTTTTTGGAGGCAAAGGCCAGTTGCTTTTTTTGCGTCAGGGTGTTGATGCAGGTGGACTTGCCCGCGTTGGAGCGGCCCACAAAAGCGATTTCAGGCGTTTCCATCGCGGGCAAGTGGTGCAGTTGCGCGGCAGTGGTCAAAAAACGGGCGGTGTGCATCCAGCCCATGGGGGTGACGGCAGCGGGGGCGGTTGGCGCTGCGCTGGTCACGGCCGGGCTGGCGCTTGGCGCTTTCGGGGTGCTGGCAGGAACGCGAACGTGGGGGCGGGAGCTCATAAATCAGGGATACCTTGGGTCGTCAGGAAACTGACGCGGACCTCATTGTAGAATCCTTGGGTTTTGCGCCAACTCCTGGATCACGCCATGAAGTCGATTTCCTCTCTCTTGATCACCGCCCTGTCGGCCGCTCTTGTGGCCGGTTCTGCCTTGGCTGCCGGCCCGGCCCCCAAGGCTGCCAAACCCGATTTGGCCAAAGGCGAAGCCATTTTTAGCCAAGCTTGTGTGGCTTGCCATGCGGCAGACGGCAACTCCAGCACGCCGGCCAATCCCAAGTTGGCCCAGCAACACCCTGAGTATTTGCTCAAGCAACTGCAAGAATACAAATCGGGCAAACGTGCCAACGCCGTCATGAGCGGCATGGTCGCTGCCTTGAGCGACGATGACATGCGCAACATCGCTTTTTGGCTGGCCTCCAAGCAAGCCAAACCCGGTTTTGCCAACTCCAAAGAGACCGTGGCCTGGGGCGAGCGCATTTACCGCGGAGGCATTCCAGACCGCCAGATCGCCGCTTGCGTGAGCTGCCATTCGCCCAACGGTGCGGGCATGCCGTCTCAGTACCCTCGCCTGGCAGGTCAGCACGCTGACTACACCGCCGGACAATTGGTAATGTTCCGTGAAGGTGTTCGCAAGAACAACCTGCAAATGACGCAGGTCGCCGCCAAAATGAACGACCGTGAAATCAAGGCCGTTTCAGATTACATCGCTGGTTTGCGCTGAACATCGGGCCGGGTGCCAGCCCGGGTGCATGGTGGTTTGCCCTGCGGACTTCAGGGGGTTTTAAGGCCAACGATGCAGCCCTAGGGCACAATTAAGGACCGGCTGATATGACATGCTCCAAGGCCGGTTTTCCGGCCTTGAACGTTTGTGGCGGGCACTGTCCCGCCATTTCCTTGTCTGCTTCATTTTTGTACACCCCATGACGACTGTTGCCTCCAGCCCTGAATCCGAGCGCAGCTCGCCCCGAGGGCAGGCCGTGATCGAGTTGCTGTCGTCCATGCGGTTTGCCATTTCCTTGTTGACGATCATTTGCATCGCCTCGGTGATCGGCACGGTGCTCAAACAAAACGAGCCCACCAACAACTACATCAACCAGTTCGGGCCGTTTTGGGCCGAGTTGTTTGCCACACTCAAACTCAACTCGGTCTACAGCGCCTGGTGGTTCTTGTTGATTTTGGCCTTTCTGGTGGTCAGCACCAGCCTGTGCATTGCCCGCAATGCGCCCAAGATCTTGGTGGACCTGAAGAACTACAAGGAAAACATCCGCGAGCAAAGCCTCAAGGCCTTTCACCACAAGGCCGAGGGGCATCTGAACGAAGCGCCCGAAGTCGCCGCCAAGCGCCTGGGGGCCTTGTTGGCCACTGGTGGCTGGAAGGTCAAGCTGCAAGAGCGCGACACCCCGGGGGGCAAGGGCTGGATGCTGGCGGCCAAGGCGGGCGCGGCCAACAAGATTGGCTACATCGCGGCGCACTCGGCCATTGTGCTGGTGTGTGTGGGCGGTTTGCTTGATGGCGACCTGGCGGTGCGCGCTCAGATGTGGTTTGGCGGTAAGGAAATTTACAACGGTGGTGGCCTGATCGCCGATGTGCCCGCACAGCACCGACTGTCCGAACGCAACCCGGCGTTTCGCGCCAATTTGCTGGTGGCTGAAGACACTGCATCGGGCACCGCCATCCTGAACCAGTCCAACGGCATCTTGTTGCAGGACCTGCCCTTTGTCATTGAGCTGAAAAAGTTCATCGTCGAGTACTACTCGACCGGCATGCCCAAGCTCTTTGCCAGCGACATCATCATCCACGACAAGGCCACGGGTGAGAAGCGCGAAGCGCGTGTTGAAGTGAACCACCCGGCCAGCTTCAAAGGCATCAACATTTACCAGTCCAGCTTTGACGACGGTGGCTCCAGCGTCAAACTGCAGGCTGTGCCCATGGCGGCAGCCACCAAGTCTTTTGAGGTGGAAGGCACCATTGGCGGCAGCACCGACCTGACCAATGGCAACGAAAAAATGAGCCTGGAATTCACAGGCCTGCGCGTGATCAATGTGGAAAACATGTCCGGCGGTGAAGGTCTGAATGGCACTGCGGTGGATGTGCGCAAGGTGGATTTACGCAGCGCCATTGATGAGCGGTTAGGCGCAGGCCACAAGACCACCAAGACCAAAGAATTGCGCAACGTGGGCCCGAGCGTGAGCTACAAACTGCGCGACGCGGCGGGTCAAGCCCGTGAATACAACAACTACATGCTGCCCGTGGATA
>JBIKQY010000155.1:0-6182 GCA_044349465.1 Limnohabitans sp.
GTGCAAACAGTTCAATGTGGACGAAGACCGTTTCCCGCCCAAGCAGTTGCAGTATTTCATTTCGGGCTGCAAGGAAGACGGCCAGCGCCCCGTCGATGTACCGGTGCGCGACGACGAAACCCGCCGCAAGGTGGAGCTGTACCAGCTGTACGAAGAGCAATGCCAGCGCGAGGGCGTGGTGGACTTTGGCGAGCTGATGCTGCGCTCGTATGAACTGCTGCGTGACAACGTGCATGTGCGCGAGCACTACCGCCGCCGCTTTCGCCACATTTTGGTGGACGAGTTTCAGGACACCAACAAGCTGCAATACGCTTGGCTCAAGCAGCTGGCGGGCTTGCCGGGTGAGGGCGGACAAGCATCAAGCGGTGGCGCGATCTTGGCCGTGGGCGACGACGACCAGAGCATTTACGCCTTCCGGGGTGCCCGCGTGGGCAATATGGCCGACTTTGTGCACGAGTTTCAGGTCAAGCACCAGATCAAGCTGGAGCAAAACTACCGCAGCTTCAGCAACATCCTGGATTCGGCCAACCACCTGATCAGCCACAACAAGACCCGCCTGGGTAAAACCCTGCGCACAGACCAAGGTGCGGGCGAGCCGGTGCGGGTGGTGGAGTCGCCGTCTGACTTTGCCGAGGCGCAATGGCTGGTGGAAGAGTTGCGCCAGCTCGTCAAGCAAGACGGTTTTGAGCGCAAAGAAGTGGCCCTGCTGTACCGCAGCAACGCCCAAAGCCGGGTGCTGGAAACCGCGCTTTTTAATGCCGGGTTCCCGTACCGCGTGTATGGCGGCTTGCGCTTTTTTGAGCGCGCCGAAATCAAGCACGCGCTGGCCTACCTGCGCCTGATGGAGAACCCCAACGACGACACCAGCTTTTTGCGGGTGGTCAACTTTCCGCCACGTGGCATCGGGGCGCGCAGCATCGAGCAATTGCAAGACGCGGCGCGTGCCGCAGGCTGTTCGCTGCACGACGCGGTGAGCGCCACCACCGGCAAGGCCGGGGCCAATCTGGCCGCCTTTGTGGCCATGGTCGATGTGCTGCGCGAGCAGACCGAGGGCATGACCTTGCGCGAGATCATTGACTTGGTGCTGGACAAGACCGGCTTGGTGAACCACTACCGCGCCGAAAAAGAAGGTGCCGACCGGGTGGAGAACTTGGAAGAACTGGTCAACGCTGCCGAGAGCTTTGTGACGCAAGAAGGCTTTGGCCGCAGCGCGGTGGCGATGCCGCAAGGCTTGTCACAAAGCC
Organism: Limnohabitans sp.; assembly: GCA_044349465.1. Lineage (GTDB taxonomy): Bacteria > Pseudomonadota > Gammaproteobacteria > Burkholderiales > Burkholderiaceae_C > Limnohabitans_A. Next base: position 1,245 of record JBIKQY010000155.1, read on the forward strand.
CGGCCAGCCAGGGCTTGAGCGCTGCGCCTGCATCAGACTTGGGCACGATCGACGAGTTCAGCGAAGACGGCGTGATCATGAGCCCGCTGGCGGCCTTTCTGACCCATGCCTCGCTGGAGGCGGGTGACAACCAGGCGCAAGCGGGCGAAGACGCGGTGCAGTTGATGACGGTGCACGCCAGCAAGGGCTTGGAGTTTGACGCGGTGTTCATCACGGGCCTAGAGGAAGGTCTGTTCCCCCATGAAAATGCCATGAACGACTTTGACGGCTTGGAAGAAGAGCGCCGACTGATGTACGTGGCCATTACCCGCGCCCGCAAGCGTTTGTATTTGAGCCATTCGCAAACCCGCATGTTGCACGGCCAGACCCGCTACAACCTGAAAAGCCGCTTTCTGGAAGAGTTGCCCGAAGAGTGCCTGAAGTGGATCACCCCCAAAGGCGCTGGCTTTGCCAACCTGGGTGGCGGCAGCGGTGGCGGGGCAGGGGGGGGATCTGGTTCACCCTGGGGCCAGACCCCGGCGCAAAACCGCCACGCCCGTCCGGCCTGGGGCCAAAGCAGCCTGAGCACCGAAACCTACAAAAGCCCGCCCGTGCCGGTGCAAAAAGCAGCGCCCGAGCACGGCATCAGTGCTGGTAAAAATGTCTTCCACACCAAATTTGGCGAGGGCAAAGTCCTGGCCGTGGAAGGCGTGGGCGTCGATGCCCGCGCCCAAGTCAACTTCCCACGCCATGGCGTGAAATGGCTGGCACTGAGTGTGGCTAAACTCACGTTGGTGTGAGCACGTGTGCCAATCAAGCCCCTTCAATTCAGCGAGCTGGATGGCGGCCACTTTTGATGAAACTGAAAAACGATGACAAAACATTTGGATCTAGGCTGTGGCCTGAAACCGCGCAACCCCTATGGTGCCGATGCGACTTACGGTTGTGATGTCCGCGACATCGACCTGGCTGTGGAGAAGATTGGTTTCGACTACAAGCGTGTGAATTTGGTGGTTGAACCCATTCCCTATCCCGATGGTTTTTTTGATTCCATTTCTGCTTTTGATTTTTTGGAACACATTCCAAGGCAAATGGTTTTGCCCAACGGTGAGGTGACCAATCCCTTCATCAACCTCATGAGCGAGATCCACCGTGTGCTGGTGCCCGGTGGTCGTTTGTTGGCATTTACGCCCGCTTATCCCAGAGCAGAAGCCTTCACTGACCCGACCCATGTGAACTTCATCACCGATAAAACGCACGAGTACTTTGTGGGCTCCAAGCCCAGCGGGGCCATGTACGGCTTCAAAGGGGCTTTTGAAGCCTTGCAAGTTCGCTGGGAAGCCCCTGCCAATGTTTATGATTTGAACCAACCGTCTTGGCGCAAAACCATGCGACGCGTGCACCGACGAATTTTGCGGGGCGGTATGGCTCACATTCTTTGGGAGTTTGTGGCAACCGGAAAATAGTTTCAGTGGACACATGCGCCCACGACCACACCCTCTTGAAATGACTTTTTAACCCGATCATTTTCATGAAAATCACCCAAGACACCGTCGTCACCATGCAGTACAAAGTGACCAACGCCCAAGGCCAGTTGCTGGACAAGGCGAACGAGCCCACTTCTTATTTGCACGGGGGCTACGACAACACCTTTCCCAAAATCGAAGCCGCACTCGAAGGTCAGGAGGTGGGCTTCAGTACCACGCTGCAGCTGGCCCCGGCCGACGCCTTTGGCGAGCGCGATGAAAGCTTGGTGCAGACCATCCCCAAAAGCGAATTTCCACCCGGCGTGAAGGTCGGTGGCCAGTTGCGCGGGCGCACGCCTGACGGGCAAGAGCAAGTGTTCAACGTGCTCAAAATCAAGGGCGACAAGGTGATCCTGGACGGCAACCACCCTTGGGCTGGGCAGCAGCTGACGCTGAGCCTGAAGGTGCTGGAGGTGCGAGCCGCCTCAGCCGATGAGGTGACGCATCGCCACGCACACGGTGCACACGGGCACCACCACTGAAGGGCTCAGTCCGGCCGGTCCGCGCTGGCGGGCGGCTCGTCGTAGACATCGGTCGAGAAGCAGTCGCGCACCGAAAACAGCATGGAGCTGAAGAACATGGCCGCCACCATCAGCGCCATGGGCATGAAGGTGGCCGTCATCAGGCCGGGATTGCCCAAGAGGCTGGCAATCAGCAGCGCCAGGACGCCGGACAACATGAAAACCACGCCCCAGGCGAGCACATACACCCCAAAGGCTTTGAGGTTGCGCCAGCAGGCCACGAAGCTGAAAAACAGGCTTTTCACGGCGGGCAAGCCATACCAATGGACCAGGGCCGGTGCGTGCCAAAACATCATGGACAGCGGCACATAAAACAGCATGGACACCCACAGGGCGGTCTGGAACGAGTCGGTCGTGACCACCTCGGGCGTCATGGCTTGGCCGCCAAAGTACACCTTGGCAAAGGTGCCGCCGTCGACCAAGGCCGACGCGCCCATGACCACCAAAAAGATCAGCGCGTACAACCCACCCAAATGGAACATGGCCTGGCGGTGCGGTCCGGCCTTGAAGGCCACAAACAGCACGCTGGGCATGGGGAACTTGCCCTCGGTGGCGGTTTGGGTGGCGGCCATCATGCCCAAAGTGAGCGCGGGCAGAACGATCAGCGCCAAAGCACTGCCGATGAAGGGCACGATGGACACGACCGAGACCGTGGCCATGAATAAAAAGAACAGGCCTGACAGAGCCAGCGGCTGACGCCAAAAGGTGCGCATGCCCTGACGGACCCACTTGAGGCCAGCACGGGCGGGAACGATTTGCAGGTTCATGGTGTTCAGACGAGGTCGGACAGGGTAATGGGCTGTTGCACCCGACCGCGCAAAACGCGTTCGAAATGGGTCGGATCGTGCGGGGTGAGCATGGCCGCTTCGCGGGGCAGATGGTAGTCCCACAGGCGCGAAATCCAAAAACGCAAAGCCCCCGCCCGCAAAAGGGCAGGCAGCAAATCGCGTTCGGCTGACGACAGGGGGCGCACCCGGATGTAGGCTTGCACCATGGCCCCAGCGCGTTCGGCGTCGTGCACCCCGCTGGGCAAATCGATGCACCAGTCGTTCAGGCACACGGCCAGGTCAAACAGCCAGGTGTCCACGCCTGCAAAGTAAAAGTCAAAAAAGCCGGTCAGCTGCTCGCCGTCAAACATCACGTTGTCACGGAACAGGTCGGCATGCACCGGGCCTCGGGGCAGGGCAGCGTAGGCAGCGCCTTCGGCGATGTGGTTTTGGTAGGCCAGTTCGCTGCGCAGCAGGCCCGCCTGGGTTTCGTCCAAATAGGGCAGCACCACCGGCACGGTTTCGTTCCACCAAGGCAGCCCGCGCAAATTGGGTTGGCTGCGGTTGAAGTCGGCCCCTGCCAGGTGCATGCGCGCCAGCATGTCGCCCACGGCAGCGCAGTGCACGGCCTGCGGCTGCAGCTGGCTTTTGCCCGCGAGCTTGTTGACCACCGCGGCGGGTTTGCCGTTCACGGTGTGCAGCACATCGCCGTCGCGGTTGGCGGCCGGGTCGGGCACCGGGATGCCGCGCTCGGCCAGGTGCTTCATCAGGAGCAGGTAAAAGGGCAGTTGCTCGTGCGTCAGGCGCTCGAACAAGGTGAGCACGTATTCGCCCTGATCGGTTGACGCAAAGTAGTTGGTGTTCTCAATGCCGCCCTTGATGCCGCTCAAAGCGGTCAGCTGGCCCAGATTCAAGGCCAGCATCAGGTCGTTGGCCTGGGTTTCGGTGACTTCGGTGTATACCGCCATGGTTGCAATCGGTGGCCTGAAGTGAGGCCTGTAAAGGGACAAAGGGGAGATTGTAGGCGGGGCAGGGGTGGGGCGATGGGGGCGTCATCGGCGTGTTAACTTATGCTTTTGATACCTGATTGCAGGAGTTGCCCATGTCCGACCGCACCGTTCGCCTTCACCGGGTGCTCAAAACCACGCCAGACAAGGTCTATCGGGCCTTTTTAGAAGCCGAAGCGATGAGCAAATGGCTGCCGCCTTATGGTTTTACCTGCAAGGTGCACCACATGGCGCCGCATGTGGGTGGCACGTTTCGCATGTCGTTTCACCATTTTTCGTCGGGTAACGCCCATTCGTTTGGCGGCGAGTACCTCGAACTGGTGCCCGACGCGCTGATTCGCTACACCGACCAGTTTGAAGACCCGAACCTGCCGGGCATTCTGGAGGTGACCGTGCGGCTCAAGCCCGTGCTGTGCGGCACTGAACTCAGCATTGAGCAGGTGGGCATTCCGGATGCAATTCCGCTGGAGATGTGTTACCTGGGATGGCAGGAGTCGCTGGCCCAATTGGCCAACCTGGTGGAGCCCGATATTCCGGGCTGATTTCTTTGTGCGGCCGTGCACAATCGGGGGATGAGCGAAAACACCCCCGAAACCGCAGCCGCCCCAGTGTCCATTCAACCCAGCTTGTTGCTGGTCGACGGCTCCAGCTACCTGTACCGCGCCTTCCACGCCATGCCCGACCTGCGGGCCGTGCCAGGCGATCCGACGAGTGCCGCCACAGGCGCCATTCGCGGCATGATCAACATGATGGAGCGCTTGCGCAAAGATGTGCCCGCCGTCTATGCGGCTTGCGTGTTCGACGCCAAGGGCCCAACCTTCCGCGACGCGCTGTACCCCGAGTACAAGGCCAACCGCAGCCCCATGCCCGACGATTTGCGCACGCAGATCGAGCCTATCCACGAACTGGTGCGTTTGATGGGTTGGACCGTGTTGGACGTGCCGGGTGTGGAGGCCGACGACGTGATTGCCACGCTGGCCCATGTGGCCGCGCAGCAGGGCATCCAGGTGACCGTGTCGAGCGGTGACAAGGATTTGAGCCAGTTGGTGAACGAACACATCACCATCATCGACACCATGAACGGCAAGGTGCGCGATGTGGTGGGTGTGACCGCCGAGTTTGGCGTGCCCCCGTCGCT
>JBIKQY010000156.1:0-6162 GCA_044349465.1 Limnohabitans sp.
GCGATGTCGCGGTTCATGTTTACTTCTTGCGGCATCCAGTGGTTGGCGCAGGTGGCCAGGTATTTTTCCCAAGCCCATTTGTATTTGAAAGGCACCAGTTGGTTGACGTCGGTCCGGCCGTTGATGATGCGCTTGTCAGCGGCATTCATGCGGCGAGGAGCTGCGGGTGCGGATGCGTTTGAAGACGGCGAAACTGTGGCAGCAGAGTTGTCTGTGCCAGTGAAGGAGGGCATCGCAGGTTGCAACGCGGGTTTGACTTGATCGTCCCAGGACAACATAAAAAATTCCAGTACTCAAATTATGAAAGCATGACCACAAATTGCAAAGCCGTTCATCCATTTAGAACGCCTGCTCAGCATGAAGTGTTGTTCCATTGCATCGAACAGCGCACGCGGATGCGCTGCGCGGTGCAAGGACCTTCACTGGCAAGCTTCGCAGCCTGGATCGTCGATGGCGCAGAACTTGATGTCGGTGGCTGGTACTGCAGCCATTTGCGCTTGCGCAGCAGCGGCAGCGGCCTCCATGGCGCTCATGCCGCCGCTCGGCGCACCGGATGCCGACACGGCATTGTGCGAGCCTGAGCTGACCGTGGATTTCTCCACTTGAGTGGCACTCGATGTGCGCAGGTAGTAAGTGGTTTTCAGGCCACGCAGCCAAGCGAGTTTGTAGGTGTCGTCGAGTTTCTTGCCCGAGGCGCCAGCCATGTAGATGTTGAGCGATTGCGCTTGGTCAATCCATTTCTGGCGACGTGCCGCGGCTTCAACCAACCAGGTCGTTTCAACTTCAAAAGCGGTTGCGTACAAAGCCTTGATGTCTTGCGGCACACGGTCGATGGGGCGCAGCGAACCATCAAAGTGTTTGAGGTCCATGACCATCACGTCATCCCACAGTCCCAGACGCTTCAAGTCACGCACCAAGTAGCTGTTGATGACGGTGAACTCACCCGACAAGTTGGACTTGACCGAGAGGTTGCCAAAGCAAGGCTCGATCGAGGCGTCCACGCCGATGATGTTGGAGATGGTGGCGGTAGGGGCAATGGCCACGCAGTTGGAGTTGCGCATGCCGTCGGCCTTGATTTTCTGACGCAGGGCGTCCCAGTCCAAGGTGGCCGAGCGGTCCACTTCCACATAACCACCGCGCTCGCGGGCCAGCAGATCGATGGTATCCAAAGGCAAGATGCCTTGGTCCCACAAGGAGCCCTTGTAACTGGAGTACTGGCCGCGCTCTTTGGACAACTCGGTGGATGCCCAGTAAGCGTAGTAGCAGATCGCTTCCATTGACTGGTCGGCAAACTCCACGGCCGCTTGAGAGGCGTAAGAGATGCGCATCTCGTACAGCGAATCCTGGAAGGCCATCAGTCCCAGACCCACAGGGCGGTGGCGGATGTTGGAGTCGCGTGCTTTTTTGACCGCGTAGTAATTGATGTCGATCACGTTGTCCAGCATGCGCATGGCCGTGGAGATGGTCTTTTTGAGCTTGTCATGGTCGAGCACTTTGCCGCTGGCGCTGTCCTTGAGGTGGCGTGCGAGATTGACCGAGCCCAAGTTGCAGACAGCGGTTTCGGTGTCGCTGGTGTTGAGTGTGATTTCGGTACACAGGTTGGAGGAGTGCACCACACCGGCGTGCTGCTGGGGCGAGCGCACGTTGCAGGCGTCCTTGAAGGTGATCCAAGGGTGGCCGGTCTCGAACAGCATCGACAGCATCTTGCGCCACAGGTCATTGGCGGGCAGTTTTTTGCTGGGCTTGATTTCACCGCGCTCTGCTTTGGCTTCGTAGGCGGTATAGGCCTTCTCAAAGTCGGCACCAAACTTGTCGTGCAGATCGGGGCAGTCGGAGGGCGAGAACAAGGTCCAGTCGCCTTTTTCCATCACGCGACGCATGAACAGGTCAGGAATCCAGTTGGCGGTGTTCATGTCATGGGTGCGTCGGCGGTCGTCGCCGGTGTTCTTGCGCAGCTCCAGAAATTCTTCGATGTCCAGGTGCCATGTTTCCAAGTAGGTGCAGACTGCGCCCTTGCGTTTGCCACCTTGGTTCACGGCCACAGCCGTGTCGTTGACCACTTTGAGGAAGGGCACAACGCCTTGGGACTCACCGTTGGTGCCCTTGATGTGTGAGCCCATGGCACGCACGCGTGTCCAGTCATTGCCCAGACCGCCTGCAAACTTGGACAACAAGGCGTTTTCCTTGATGGACTCGTAAATGCCATCCAAGTCGTCGGGCACGGTGGTCAGGTAGCAGCTGGACAACTGAGGACGCAAAGTGCCGCTGTTGAACAAGGTGGGGGTGGACGACATGAAGTCAAACGACGACAGGATTTCGTAGAACTCGATGGCGCGCGCTTCGCGGTTGACTTCGTTGAGTGACAAGCCCATGGCCACACGCATGAAGAAAGCCTGAGGCATTTCGATGCGTTGCTTGCGCACGTGCAGGAAGTAGCGGTCGTACAGAGTCTGCAGACCCAGGTAGTCGAACTGCAGGTCCCGCTCGGGTTTGAGGGCTTCGGCCAATTTCTTCAGGTCAAACTGGGCCAGCTTGGCGTCCAGCAGGTCGTTGTCGATGCCTTTTTTGATGAACTGAGGGAAGTAGTTGATGTATTCCTCGGCCATTTGGTCCTGCGTCACTTCTTTGCCCAGAATTTCTTTGGCAATGGTGTGCATCAGCAGGCGCGCAGTGACGTAGGTGTAGTCAGGATCCTTTTCGATCAAGGTGCGTGAAGCCAGGATGGAAGCTTTGTAAACCTCTTCCATGGGCACACCGTCGTACAGGTTGCGCATGGTCTCGGCCATGATCGGCTCGGGGCTCACGTCTTGACCCAAACCTGCGCAGGCATTGACCATCAGGGATTTGAGGTAGTTCAGGTCCAGGGCCACGCGATTGCCTTGGTCGATGACGTGCAAAGCGGGTTCTTGAGGGGCATAGGCCACGGTTTGGGTTTGTTGGCTGCGCTCTTGGGTGCGGCGTTCGCGGTACAGCACGTAGGCGCGGGCCACTTCGTGGTTGCTGCTGCGCATCAGGCCCAATTCGACCTGGTCTTGCACGTCTTCAATGTGAAAAGTACCGCCGCCGGGGCGCGAACGCATCAGGGCACGAACCACGTTTTGGGTCAATTCCTCGACGACTTCGCGCACGCTGGCAGAGGCGGCTCCTTGGGTGCCGTGCACCGCCAAAAAGGCTTTCATCATGGCCACGGCGATTTTGTTGGGTTCAAAAGGCACCACGGCGCCGTTGCGGCGGATGATCTGGTAGTGGTGGAGGGGGTGCACTGTGGCAGCGCCGACCCGGTCTGTGGGCAGGCTCATCAGTCCAGAGGACGTAGGGGGGATGGTCAGGTCAGTTTGCATGGTCATCTTCTAATTTATGGTTTGGGTTGAATCGATCCAAAAGGCATGAAATGCCGCTCGGCCACGTTTGTGAGAATTTGTAACGGACACTATATCTGGTGTCCAAGGTCATGACAAGCCACTACAGGTAGTGTACGGGCTCTGAATGAACTTATCGGATCAATGCACGTAGCGGTGAATTGGATTCAGCATCGGTTGTGGGTTTTTCAGAAGCTGAAATAGCCGCGGAAAATCAAGAATAGACGGGCCTTTTCAGGCCAACATCAACCGTGATGCGACTTCCAGCAGCTTTTCTTCCTCAATCGCTCGATTAAACGCCTGTGTCGGGCAACGGGAGTGTGGTTTTTAAATGATGAAACGCAAACAAAAAATGGAAAAATAAATAAAAAAATTTTTTTTGCGTGTCGCATCAAAATCACAGGGGGAAGTACCGATTTGGCAGTTTTACAGCCGATTTCAGGCGTTGCCAGTCAAAGCCCGCACCCGGATCGTTCTTACGCCCGGGCGCGATGTGCTCATGGCCGGCGATGTGCGCTATCGGGTAGTGCCGGTGCAAGGCCTGGCACAGCCGACTCAGTTGCTCGTATTGGGCGTCCTCGAACACATCGCCTTCCAGGCCTTCGAGTTCGATGCCGATCGAGTCGTCATTGCATTGGGGGCGTCCTCTGTACTCGGACTGGCCGGCATGCCAGGCCCGGTCGTCGGCGCTGACAAACTGCCAGAGGCTGCCGTCGCGTCGGATATAAAAATGTGAGGACACCTGCAGACCCCGAATTTGCGAGAAATACGGATGGGCATCCCAGTCGAGCTGGTTGGTGAACAGCGCTTGCACCTCTTGGCCACCATAGTGGCCGGGAGGCAGGCTGATGGAGTGCAGGACGAGCAAATCGATGCAAGCGCCTGGGGGCCTGGGGCCAAAGTTGGGTGAATCCATCCTTTGGGCGGGTGCGTACCAGCCCTGATCCCAAAGGCTGGTGGATTCAGCGGCGTGGTCAGGCATGGCGGGGTACGTTCGGTTGCAGTGGTTGGGCGCAGCAGGCAGGCCCCGCGTTTTCACACCGGGTTGCGGTCTTGCGCCAATGCGCGGTGATCGGTGCTGCAGTACAGGCCTTTTTCACCCGTCACGGCTTCGTCTTGCGGCAGGTGGATGCCGCAATGTAGGCAGACCGCCATGTTGGCGGGGGTGGCTGGAGAGGCTGGGGGCGGGTCTTTGGGGGCGTCTGAATTGACGCGGCGGCTGCGCTTGAAAGCCCAGATCGCCAACAAAATGACCAAGAGCCAAATCAGGTATTTCATCCCACGCGTCCAATCAAGACTTCCAGCACAAAGCGCGAACCCGCGTAAGACAGCAGCAGCAAGCCCGCGCCGATGTAGAGCACCCGCACGGCGCGGCGGCCCCGCCAGCCCCATTGGCTGCGTCCCACCAGCAAAGTGGCAAAGGTGAGCCAGGACAGGACGGCAAAAACGCGTTTGTGGTCCCAGCGCCAAGAGGTGTGGCCTTGGCCATACAGGGCCTCGCCAAACAGGGCGCCTGCCACCAAAGTGGCCGTCAACAGCACAAAACCGGCCGCCACAAAACGAAAGGTCAGGCGCTCCAGAGTCAACAGCGGCAGACCGCTGGGGCCTTCTTGGGCCAGGCGGATGTCATGTTCCGTGCGGGTCATCATCCAGGCGTGCACCACCGCAGCGGCAAACATGCCATAGGCCGACAAACCCAGTGCAAAGTGAAGGGGCAACCAGGCCGATGCTTGGGTGGTGAGCAAAGCGCCCGGAAACACCCAAGCCAGCACCACGGTGACCGCCCCCAGGCCGCCCACGGCCCAGCGGGCCTTCAATTTTGGGAAAAACTGGGTCTCGATCATGTAGGCCGTGACCACCAGCCAGGCGGTGACCGACAAAGCTGGGGCAAAACCAAAACGCACCGGTCCCATCAGCAGCACGAGCAAGCTGATGCCGTGCAGGGCCCAGGCCAGCCAAAGCAGACGGCGCGTGTGCACATCGCTCAGGTGGCGGGGCACCAGAGCGGGCAAGGCATAGATCAGGGCTGCCAATGCCGAGAAGGGCAGCGTCCACAAAGGCGCACTCGCTAAAATCATGGGTCCGAGTTTAGCCTTTCAGGCGCTGCCGCTGTGGCTTCGCCAACACGCTCGACCGGTTTTTTCTGGATTCCCCCATGGCCTCCGCCCTGACCGACAAACTCTCACGCCTCGTCAAGACCCTCAGCGGACAGGCCCGCATCACCGAATCGAACGTGGCCGACATGCTGCGCGAGGTGCGCATGGCCTTGCTCGAAGCCGACGTGGCCTTGCCGGTGGTGCGCGATTTCATTGCCCGGGTGAAAGAAAAAGCCTTGGGCCAGGAAGTCATGGGCTCACTCAAGCCCGGCCAGGCCTTGGTGGGCGTGGTCAACCGCGAGCTGGCCGCCACCATGGGCGAGGGCGTGTCCGACATCAACCTGGCCGCGCAGCCGCCCGCCGTGATCTTGATGGCCGGTTTGCAAGGTGCCGGTAAAACCACCACCACCGCCAAGCTGGCCAAGCACCTGATTGAAAAGCGCAAAAAGAAAGTGCTGACCGTCTCGGGCGACGTGTACCGCCCTGCGGCCATCGAACAGCTCAAAACCGTCACCGCGCAAGCCGGGGCCGAGTGGTTCCCCAGCACGCCCGATCAAAAGCCGATCGACATTGCGCGCGCCGCCATTGACTACGCCCGCAAGCATTTCTTTGACGTGTTGCTGGTCGACACCGCAGGTCGCTTGGCGATTGACGAAGCCCTGATGGCCGAAATCAAGGCCTTGCACGCTGAACTCAAGCCTGTTGAA
>JBIKQY010000157.1:0-6157 GCA_044349465.1 Limnohabitans sp.
GCCTCGACCAATTGGGCGAAGAAGGCGCGATCCAGGTCTTCAAGCCCGAAATCGGCGGCCCCATGCTGCTGGGCGCAGTCGGTCAGCTGCAGTTCGAAGTCGTGCAGCACCGCCTGAAAGCCGAATACGACTGCGATGTGCGCCTGGAAGGCTGCCAGTACACCGGCGCCCGCTGGATCACCGCCGACACCCCTGCTGAGCTGCGTGAGTTCACCAACGCCTACCCGCAGCGCATGTCACTGGATGCGGCTGGCACGCTGGCCTATTTGTGCACCAGCCCGTACGACGTGCGCCTGGCGCAAGAGCGCTTTCCCAAGATCCACTTCCATCCGCTGCGCGAGCATGCGGGGCTGGCGTTGGGCAGCGCAGGTTGACACCCAAGACGTAACACTTGTTGACCGCACTGGTCATCTTCATTTTGGAAATATTGATTGCCACCACGTTCGCAAAAATTGGCTTCGTCAGATCGTATCTGGGGGATTATTTGGTGGTCATGCTCATCTGCCAACGCATCCAATCGATCCGACCCATCTCGCCATGGCCACTGGCCATGGGGGTGTTCGTTTTTGCCTGTGAAATAGAGACTGCACAGTCTTTTATATCGTTGATGCACTAAGATTACAGCAGGGCGGCTTGTTGAGAATGTTGATTGGCACGCACTTCAGCTGGATGGACTTGTTGATGTATGGGCTGGGGTGCATGACCTCGTATCTCATCGACACGCGGCTCTTGCGCAAATGGGCTGCCTAAACGCATGCCGCACCTCAACGCTGGTGGCCTGCCTTGCATAAACCCTATGGGTCACTTGATGGGTCTGTCAATCATGTGACATCGGCACATGCATTTTGAATATCCGCATACGGATGTACTGCATATTCAGTTACGCTCAACGCTTCTTTGAGGAGTGGATGTGAGTTGGAACCAATCAGTGCTGGCCGTGTGCCTGGCGACGGCAACATGGGCTGCGCACGCCCTTGAAATCGTCGCCCTCTCGCCCCAAGGCGAAATTTCTCAGGTCCAGCAGGTTCAAATAAAATTTGACAAAAGTGCGGTCCAATTTGGCGACCCCAAAGCCCCGGCCCCGGTCACACTCCATTGTTCAGACGCCCAAGTGAGCCAAGGCACGGGCAGGTGGTTGAGTGACCGCTCATGGGTTTATGACTTCAACAAGGCACTGCCCCCCGGTGTGCGTTGCCAGATACAAACCAAAGCAGGATTCAAATCCCCCCAAGGCGAAACCCTGACAGGCGCAGCGCGCTACGCCTTCAACACAGGGGGGCCTTATGTGAAAAGCATTCAACCTTCTTTGTGGGACAGGATCGATGAAGACCAGTTTTTCATCCTCCAACTCAACGGGCCAGCCAGTTTGCAAAGCGTTCAAAAGAACGTCTGGTGCCAAATCTCTGATCTGGGTGAAAAAGTCCCGGTTCGATTGCTGAGTGACAAAGAGCGACAGGCCTTGCTGCAAGGGCAAGGCTTGAGCAAAGAAGCCCAAGCCTCGCCCTTGAGTATCGTGACACTGGCCTGCAACCGCCGACTGTCACCGTTGGCCAAAGTGCAACTGGTCTTTGGCAAAGGGGTTTCCACGCCAGGCACCGAACAAAGTCCAGGCGTTGCCAACGCGGTCGAAAAGCGTTTTGACTTTCAGGTGCGCGAACCCTTCGAAGCGAGCTTCAGCTGCGAGCGGGAAAACGCCAACGCCGCCTGCTTGCCCATTCGGCCCATGGCGCTGAACTTCAACGCCCCGGTGCCGGTGAAACTGTTGCAGGGCATTCGACTGGTCCACGGCAAAGACAGCATCAAGCCCATCGTCGATGCATCGGGTGGCGACGATGCGGTGGCCGAAAGCGTGAGCTTTGCCAGCCCCTTGCCCGAGAAAACCGCCCTCAGCATCACTTTGCCCAAAGGCTTTCGTGACGCGTCCGGGCGCAGCCTTCGCAATGCAGACAACTTTCCCTTGCAAACAGCCACCGCCAGCATGCCCCCTCTGGCCAAATTTGCGGCTTCGCCCTTTGGCATTGTGGAGCGCCTGGCCGAACCCGATGGCACGGCCATGCTGCCGGTCACCCTGCGCAATGTGGAGGTCCAACTCAAGCTCAAAAGCCTGAGCACCGCCACGGGCAAAGTCAGCACACTCAAGGCCGACACCGACGCGGACATCATTGCCTGGTTTCGCAAAGTTCAACACTACGACAACTATTGGATTTCTCGCCCCCAAGCCCTCAAGGACACGGGGGGCAAAGTGCCCCCACCACTGGACAGCCACGAAAACAGCATGGTCCAGTCGCGCATGGTGTCTTTGCTGCAAAGCCAGGCGCAAGCCAAAACCCTGAACTTGCCCCAACCTGTGGCCCAAGACCTGCGCCCCTTTGAGGTCGTGGGCATTCCGCTGGCACCGGGCTTTCATGTGGTCGAAATCGCTTCGCAAAAACTGGGCAACAGTTTGCTCGACGAGCGCCATGGCGCGCAACGCACCATGTATGTGCGCACCTCCGCACTGGTCACCAACTTGGCAGTTCACTTCAAGCTGGGCCGCGAAAACGCCTTGGCCTGGGTAACCACGCTGGACAAAGGCCAACCCGTGGCAGGCGCCAAAGTGGCCGTCTCCGACTGCTCGGGCAAGACCGTGGCCAAGGGCATCACCAACGCTCAGGGCATGGCCACGCTCAAAGGCATTTCACCCGAGGCACCCAAATGCGGCGCAGGTGATGGTGAGGACGCTTACAAACAAGCCTACTTCGTCAGCGCACGCGCCGCGCAAGCGCTGCCCGGCGGCAAAGGCACTGTAGAAGACCTGGCCTTCACCTGGAGTGACTGGAACAGGGGCATCGAATCCTGGCGCTTTGGCTTGGACACAAGCAACTCATCCCAGCCGGATCAAGTCGCCCACACGGTGTTTGACCGCACGCTGCTGCGCGCGGGCGAAACCGTGTCCATGAAACATGTCTTGCGCGAACAAAACAGCAAAGGCTTCGGCTTGCCCCCATCGCGGCCCCAGACACTGCGCATCACCCATGTGGGCAGTGGCCAAAGCCACACACAGCCCCTGACGTGGCGAAAAACGGCCACTGGCGGACTGAGCGCCGAAAACAGCTTTGCCATTCCTGCAGCGGCCAAGCTGGGCGCCTATGACGTGGCCTTGATCAACCACACAGACCGCTCGTTTTCGACCGGTCAATTCCGCGTGGAAGAATTCCGACTGCCCGTGCTCGAAGGTCGCATTGCACCGCAAGAGAAAAAGCAGCTGGTCAACGTGAAAAACGTGCCCGTCGATGTGCAGATCAACTACCTCTCAGGTGGCCCGGCCGCGAATCTGCCTGTGCGCGTGTCGGCGCTGGTGCGGCCCAAAAACCTCTCATTCAACGACTTCAGCGAATTCAGCTTCAACCCGCCACGCGGCACGCAAAACAAAACGCCCAATGAAGGCGACGAAGAAAACGGCCCCAGCACCGATGCGCTGGTGGTCGCCGACAAGCAGCCCCTGACGCTGGGCAAGACAGGCGGCGGCAAGCTCACAATTGAGCCCATCCCGGCCAGCCAAAAACCCCAAGACTTGGTGCTCGAAGCCACCTACTCGGACCCCAATGGCGAAATCCAGACCCTGCGCAGCACAAACACACTGTGGCCTGCAGCGGTGGTGGCCGGCATCAAGACCGAAGGCTGGGTGTCCTCGCGCCAGAAGATGAAGTTCCAGGCCCTGGCCTTGAACCTGGCGGGCAAACCACAAGAAGGCGTGTCCCTCGACGTCAAAGCCACCGCACGCATCACCACCACATCGCGCAAACGCATGGTTGGTGGCTTCTACACCTACGACAACCAAACCACCCTCAAAGACCTGGGCAGCGTTTGCAGTGGCAAAAGCGACGCGCGGGGCTTGCTGCTGTGCGACACCGCCATCCGGGAGGCTGGCGAGATCGAACTGGTGGTGACCGCCAAAGACAGCAGCGGCAACACCATCCAGGCCGCCTCCAGTGTGTACGTGACACGCCAAGGCGAACTCTGGTTTGGCGGCGAAAACCACGACCGCATGGACTTGCTGCCTGAGAAAAAGAGTTACCAGCCTGGCGACATCGCCAAGTTCCAGGTGCGCATGCCTTTCCGCTTTGCCACCGCCTTGGTGTCGGTCGAGCGCGAAGGCGTGATGCACACCGAAGTGGTGCAACTCAACGGCCAAGACCCGACGATTCAGCTCAAAATCCAAGAAGGCTGGGGACCCAATGTGTACGTCAGCGTCTTGGCCTTGCGCGGGCGCTTGCGTGAGGTGCCCTGGTACTCCTTCTTCACCTGGGGCTTCAAGGCCCCCAGCGAATGGTGGACCTCTTTCTGGTACGAAGGGCGCGAATACGTCGCCCCCACCGCCTTGGTGGACTTGAGCAAACCGGCCTACAGGCTGGGTGTGGCCGAAATCCAGATCGGCACACAGGCCCATCAACTGCAGGTCAGCGTCAAGACCGACAAAGACAGCTACCCCGTGCGCGGCAAGGCGCAAGTCACCGTGCAAGTCAAACTGCCCAACGGACAACCCGCAGCCCACGCAGAAATCGCCTTGGCTGCCGTAGACCAGGCCTTGCTTGAACTCATGCCCAACCGCAGCTGGAACCTGCTTGAAGCCATGATGCAACGCCGCAGTTGGGGCGTGGACACCTCCACCGCACAAATGGAGATCATTGGCCGCAGACACTACGGTCGCAAGGCGGTGGCACCTGGCGGCGGCGGTGGGCACAGCGGCACGCGGGAACTGCTGGACACCTTGCTGCTGTGGGAGCCTGCCGTCAAGCTCGATGCCAACGGCCAGGCCCGCATCACGGTGCCCCTCAATGATGCGCTCACCACCTTCAAGATCGTGGCCGTGGCCGATGCTTCGACAGGCCTGTTTGGAACAGGCAGTGCCAGCATCCGCGCCACACAAGACCTGCAGATCATCAGCGGCTTGCCGCCCCTGGTGCGCGAAGACGACCAATACCGCGCCCAGTTGACGCTGCGCAACACCACCCGACAAGCCATGAAAGTCGTGGTCACGCCCCGCGCCACTTTGCTCGATTTGCCCGCCCAAACCGTGGACATTCCGGCGGGCGATGCACGCGAAGTGTCTTGGCGGGTCACCGCGCCCGCACAACTGGCCAGCACGCGCAACGAAGCCATTCTGTGGGAAATTGAAGCCAAGGACACGGTCAGCGGCGCACGCGATGCCCTCAAGGCCAGCCAGCGCATCATCCCAGCTGTGCCCTTGACCGTGCAGCAAGCGACCTTGATGCAACTGGACGGCCCGCTCACGCTGAAAGTGGCCCCCCCTGCGGACGCCTTGCCCGGCCGGGGCGGCTTGCGCATGGCTTTGCAGCCGCAACTGGCCGAAGGCCTGCCCGGCGTGAAAAACTGGTTTGCCAATTACCCGTTTGCCTGCCTGGAACAAAAAACCAGCAAATCGGTGGGCCTGCGTGACGGCAAACTTTGGCAAGCCGTGGCCGCGCAAATTCCGAACTACTTGGACAGCGACGGCCTGGCCCACTACTTTCCGCCACAAGGCGGCAACGCCAACACAGGCAGTGACACGCTGACGGCCTACTTGCTGGCCGCCACCCACGAAGCCGCCAGCTTGAACCCGGCCTTTGCACTCAGCGATGAGGTGCGCGCCCCCATGGAACGCGGCCTGATCGCCTTCGTCGAAGGCAAGCTCAAACGCGATGTCTGGAGTCCCCGGGGCACGGGCAAAGACCTCGATGTGCGCAAACTCGCCGCCATCGAAGCCCTGTCGCGTTACGGCAAAGCCCAAGCGCGCATGCTGCAAAGCATCACCATCGCGCCCAACCAGTGGCCCACCCATGCCGTCATTGACTGGTTGAGCATCCTCAAACGCATGCAGGACGTGCCCGATCGCAACAAACGCCTGAGCGAAGCCACCCAGGTGCTGCGTGCGCGCATCAGCTACCAAGGCACCAAAATGATTTTCAGCACCGAAAAAGACGACTACTGGTGGTGGCTCATGCAAAACGGTGACGCGAACACCGCCAAACTGATCTTGGCCGTGATCGACGATCCGGCCTGGAAAGACGACATGGGTCGACTGGCCAACGGCTTCATCGGACGTCAGAAGAACGGTGCCTGGCACACCACCACCGCCAACTTGTGGGGCGGTCTGGCACTGGAAAAATTCTCGGCC
>JBIKQY010000158.1:0-6136 GCA_044349465.1 Limnohabitans sp.
TGGTCGGCCCATGTGGCCCGCAGCCGCGCCGATGAGCGTTTGTGGGCCATGGCCCAGTCCGATCCACGCTTGATGAGGGAGCTGCAAGTGGCCATGGACCGTTCCAGCGAAGCCACGGGCCCGGCCCGCGATCTGGAAACCCTGATGAACCGCCGCGCCGCCAGACTGGTGCGCGACCGCATGTACTACATCTGAAGTCCTATCCCCGGGGTCCTGCGGTGACCCGCACGACCAAAGGCCTCCTTGCGGAGGCCTTTTTTTCTTGCGCAAGGGGATGGACCGCGTTGGCCGCTTCAAGCCGAAGGGCGAGACGCCAAATAAATGCCGGGCAAGATCAGCGCCGCGCCCATCAGGTGGTGCCAACCCATGGCTTCACCCAGCACCAGCCAAGCGGCCAAGCCGCCATACAAGGGGCCCAGGTACAAACTGGCGGCCACGCGGCTGGCGCCCAAGACCTTTTGGCAAAAGCCATAGGACCAATAAGCCCCAATGCCGGGCAACAAACCCGCAGCCACCACCAGCAGCGTGGCCTGCCATGTCCAAGCGGGTGTGTCGGCTTGTACGAATTCCCAAGCGGCAAAAGGCAGCAGCACCAGCATGCCGCCCATGCAAATCGCAGCCAAACGCGCGGTGGAGCCCAGCGGTGTGGGCCACTTCTTTTGCAGCAAGGCATAAGCAGCCCAGGACACCATGGCCAGCACGATCCAGCCGTCACCGGCAACCCATTGCACTTGGCCCAAGGCCAGCCATTGGCCTTTGACCACGACATGGAACACGCCCGCCATGGCGATCACCACGCCCACGCCCTGGCGCACCGAAAACCGCTCTCCCAGCCACCACACAGCGGCCACGGCGATGATCACGGGTGAGGCGGCGTAAATGAGCGCAATGTTCATGGCCGAGGTGGTTTGTGCGCCTAGGTAAACCCAAGCCCCACAAATCAACATGCCCAAGGCCCCCAACACCAAGTAACGACCCGCATCGCGCAGCGTGCTGTGCCGCTCGCGCCACAGTTCGCTGCGCGCAAAAAACGCCAGAATCACCCCTGCCAAAGCCCAGCGCCCCAAAGCCAGCATGTGAGGCTCGGCCACCCCCGGTGCACTGCGCGCCACGATGTAATTGACCGACCACAAGGCGGGTGTGACCCACATCAACCACGAGGCGATGCGGATGCGGGATTCAGGGGTTTGCAGCAATGACATGGCTCCGATTGTGCAGGCCAGAAAAAACCGCCCCGGTTTGTGGCCGGGGCGGTTGGAGACTCAGACGCCGTGTGGGCGCAGAACCTTATCTTTAAGCCAGACGCGACTGCAGAGCTGCTTTGGTGTCCAGCAAGGCCTGGGGCAGGTGGTAGCTCAGCTGGGCAAAGTGCTCGTCGTGCAGCTTGAATTCGGCTTGCCAAGCGGCGGGGTCGATGCTGGTCACGGCCTTGAACTTCTCAGCGCTGAAGTCGATGCCATTCCAGTTGATTTCAGCGTAAGTGGGGGCCACGCCGAACATGGTTTGCTCGCCTTGGGCTTTGCCTTCCAGGCGGTCGATCATCCACTTGAGCACGCGCATGTTGTCGCCGTAGCCGGGCCAGACGAAGGAGCCGTCTTCGCCCTTGCGGAACCAGTTCACGCAATACATGGCGGGCAGCTTGTGGCCAGCGGCGGTGGCCTTGGCACCTGTATCGAGCCAGTGCTGGAAGTAGTCGCTCATGTTGTAGCCACAAAACGGCAACATGGCGAAGGGGTCGCGGCGCACCACGCCTTGTGCGCCAAAGGCGGCGGCAGTCGTCTCAGAGCCCATGGTCGCGGCCATGTACACACCTTCGGTCCAGCTGCGCGCTTCGGTGACCAGTGGCACGGTGGTCGAGCGGCGGCCGCCGAACATGAAGGCGTCGATCGGCACGCCTGCAGCGTCGTCCCAAGCGGGGTCGAGTGCGGGGTTGTTGGTCGCAGCCACCGTGAAGCGGGCATTGGGGTGAGCGGCTTTGGCGCCGGTCTCTTTGGCGATCTGGGGTGTCCAGTCCTTGCCTTGCCAGTCGATCAAATGGTCGGGCAGCTTGCCGGTGTCTTTTTCCATGCCTTCCCACCACACGTCGCCGTCGTCCGTCAGGGCCACGTTGGTGAAGATCACGTCCTTGTGCAGGCTCAGCATGCAGTTGGGGTTGGTCTTCATGTTGGTGCCGGGGGCGACGCCAAAGTAACCCGCCTCGGGGTTGATGGCGTACATCTTGCCGTCGGTGTGCGGTTTGACCCAAGCGATGTCGTCGCCGATGGTGGTCACGCTCCAGCCTTCAAAGGCCTTGGGTGGCACCAGCATCGAGAAGTTGGTTTTGCCGCAAGCGCTCGGGAAGGCCGCTGCGACGTGGTATTTCTTGCCCTGGGGGTTGGTCACGCCCAAGATGAGCATGTGCTCGGCCAACCAGCCTTGGTCTTTGCCCATGTTGGACGCGATGCGCAGCGCAAAGCACTTCTTGCCCAGCAGCGCGTTGCCGCCGTAGCCCGAACCATAAGACCAGATTTCGCGGGTCTCGGGGTAGTGCACGATGTACTTGGTGCTCGGGTTGCAAGGCCAGCTGGTGGTGTCCTTTTGGCCAGCCGCCAAAGGTGCGCCCACGGTGTGCATGCAAGGCACAAATTCGCCATCGGTGCCCAGCACGTCGTACACAGCTTTGCCCATGCGGGTCATGATCTTCTGGTTCACGGCCACGTAGGCGCTGTCGCTGAGTTCGATGCCGATGTGGCTGATGTGCGAGCCCAAGGGACCCATCGAGAACGGCACCACGTACATGGTGCGACCGGCCATGCAGCCGTCAAACAAGGGGTTCAGGGTGGCGCGCATTTGCGCGGGTTCCATCCAGTTGTTGGTGGGGCCGGCGTCTTCTTTTTTGGCCGAGCAGATGTAGGTGCGGTCTTCCACGCGGGCCACGTCCGACGGGTCGGAGCAGGCCAGGTAAGAGTTGGCGCGCTTGGCGGGGTTGAGCTTTTTGAAGGTGCCCGCAGCCACCAGCTCGGCGCAAAGGCGGTCGTATTCTTCTTGTGAGCCGTCGCACCAGTAGATGTTGGCAGGCTTGCACAGGGCGGCCATTTCGGCGACCCAAGCGATCAGCTTGGCGTTTTTGACGTAGGTGGGCGTGTTGAGGTTCAGGCCCTGCATCACAGGTGAGTTCATGGGAGGCTCCAAGTTTAAAAATCGTTTTTTCAAAACCTCTGCGCAGGGGCTTTGAAAAAACGGCTGGGGTGCTGAGATACTGAAGGCTTTGGCCGTTTCAAAAAGTGGATGTAACGGCTGTGTAACCAGCGGGCCTCGATTTTAGGGAGACTGCTTGTTTTGTGCCTGTCAGGTGGGCTGAAAACCTCTTTAAAACTATGCAAAAGAAGCATGACGTTATGCGTGGCACTGTGGGGTCGGGTTTCACTCCCCTGCGGCGCTTTGGGCTGTTGTTGGTCTTGGCGGCCGCGTGGTTCGCCCCGTGGGTGGCCCAGGCACAAAGCCCGGTTCGTATCAAAATCGCTGCCGCCAGCAACTTGAAGTTTGTGCTGGCTGACTTGACAAGCCAATACAGGCAACAAACAGGCGTTCAGGTGGATGTGAATTTGGGGGCATCGGGCAACCTGGCACGGCAGATCTTGCAGGGCTTGCCGGTGGCGCAATTCATCTCGGCCGACGAGGTGTGGGTGGCCGAACTGGCCAAAGCTGGGCGCACGGTGGACGGCGGACAGCGCTACGCCACGGGCCGACTGGCGCTGGCCGTGCCTAAAAATTCAGCACTGCCGCTGGCCCAAGGCTTGGCAGCCGTGGTGCGTGCGATGAAGCCGGGCGACAAAATCGCCATCGCCAACCCGGCGCTGGCCCCCTATGGCGTGGCGGCTTTGGAGGCTTTGCAGCGTGCAGGTGTCGGGCCGTTGCCTGCACACCAGAAAGTGCTGGGCGACCACATCGGCCAGGCCACCCAGTTTGTGGCCACGGGCGCAGCGCAAGCGGGCATCACGGCTTTGGCCCTCGCCCAAGCCCCCGAGATCGCTCAGAGCTTGCAGGTCTTGCCGCTGCCCGCTGACCTGCACGCCCCTTTGCACCAGCGCATGGTGCTGCTCAAGGGCGCGGGTGCGGCGGCGGCAGATTGGCACCGGTTTTTGCTCAGCCCGGCCGCACAGGCGGTGTTTGTGCGGCACGGCTACGCCTTGCCGCAATAATCCAGCCCACCTTCTCATTTTTCAGATCTGCCTTCAAACCTCACACCATGGATTGGTCTGCCCTTCACGTTTCGCTCACCCTGGCTGCTCTGACCACCTTGGCGTTGCTGCCAGTGGGCTTGGCGCTGGCCCGCTGGCTGGCTGTGACCGCCTGGGCCGGGAGGCCGGTGGTGGAGGCTTTGCTGCTGCTGCCCTTGCTGCTGCCCCCCACGGTGATCGGGTTTTACTTTCTCGTGGCCTTTGGCCAAGGCAGTGCCTTAGGCGCTTGGCTCGCGGCATCGGGCATACGCTTGGTGTTCACCCTCGAAGGCCTGTTGCTGGTGAGCGTGCTGGTCAATTTGCCCTTCATGGTGCAACCGATTCAGCGGGCCTTTGCAGCGGTCCCGCACAGCTTGCGCGAGGCGGCTTGGGTCTCGGGCTTGTCCACCTGGCAGACTTTTTGGCGCATCGAATTGCCCCTGGCCTGGCCCGGTTTGCTGGCAGGCATGTCCCTCACCGTGGCGCACACTTTGGGTGAATTTGGCGTGGTGCTCATGGTGGGCGGCAACATCGAGGGCGAAACCCGCACCCTGTCGGTGTCGCTGTATGACAAGGTGCAGGGCATGGATTTGCAGTCGGCCCATGTGATGGCGCTGGCGCTGGTGGGTGTGTCTTTGCTGGCGCTCACGCTGGTGTTGGCCTTTGACCGGGTGGGCCCACTTGGCCGCGCCCTGCAGGAGCGCTGATGCCAGGCTTGCAAGTGCAACTGCGCTCGGCCAGCCCGATTCGGCTGGAGGCTGAATTTGACTGTGGCGCGGGCGAGTTGGTGGCCCTGGTCGGGCCGTCTGGCAGTGGCAAAACCAGCATGCTGCGCGCCATTGCCGGGCTGTGGACGCCAGCCGATGTGCAAGGCCACATCCGGGTGGCAGGCCAGGCTTGGCTGGACACGGCAGCGGGCGTGCAGCTCAGCCCGCAGCAGCGCCGGGCGGGCCTGGTGTTCCAGCATTACGCGCTGTTTCCGCACATGACGGCGCAGGCCAATGTGGCGCTGGCCGCTGGGCCGGGTTGGTCGAGCGCCGACGTGCAGACTTTGCTGGCCCGCCTGGGGCTGGCCACGCTCAGCCAACGCAGGCCCTCGCAACTGTCTGGCGGTCAGCAGCAGCGCGTGGCGCTGGCGCGGGCGCTGGTGCGTGTCATGCCCAAGCCCACAGTGGACGACACCCCAACACCCCAAGCTTTGCCCGGTGTGTTGTTGCTGGACGAGCCGTTTTCTGCGGTGGATGCACCCACACGCCAGACGCTATACCGCGAGCTGGCCGCATTGCGCCAAAAGGTGTCGGTGCCCATGCTGCTGGTGACACACGACCTGGCAGAAGCCCGCCGCTTGGCCGACCGGGTGGTGATCGTGGATGCGGGCCAGACCCTCCAAACGGGCGAACCCGCCCGCGTGTTTGCCAGCCCGCGCAACGCCCGGGTGGCAGAACTGGTGGGCATTCAAAACCATTTTGAGGGGCGCTTTTACAAGGACCACGCCGACTGGGGGCGCTTGCGCTGGACCGATGCGACAGCCTCAGACACCGGTCTGGACTTGGCGGTGTTCGACAAAAACAAGATCGACGATGGAACCCCTGTGACCTGGGTGTTGAACGGGGAACAGGTGGACGTGATGGCCGATGGCGAGGTGCCCAGCCTTGCGTTGCCTGGCCACACCCGCTTGCGCTGCCAATTGCTGGAGGTCTTGTCGCTGGGCGAGATCAGTTTGTGCACGCTCAGGCCCGAAGCCTTGCCCAGCCAAACCATCACCCTGAACCTGACCAGCCGCCTGCTGCAGCGTTTGCAGGTTGGCTCGGGAGCCTGGGTTCAGCTGCAGATCGCGCCAGAGGCCCTGCACATCATGCCGGTGCGGACAAAATAAAACCCGCAAAGCGGTTGCTGTTGCGGGTGGGTGGGGTGCGGCCTGAGCGGCGCACCGGGGG
>JBIKQY010000159.1:0-6130 GCA_044349465.1 Limnohabitans sp.
CGGGTGAAGTACTCTTGGCACGAGACCTTGTTGCGGCCTTCGCTGTTGCCCCCGGTTTCGCCGTCTTCGTCGTACACATAAATCAGGTCGATGTCGCTCGACACGTTCAACTCGCGAGCGCCCAGCTTGCCCATGCCCACAATCCACATCTCGGCCCGCTGGCCGTTGGCTTTGGTGGGTGCGCCGTGCAGGGCATCCAAGTCAGTCATGACTTGCTGCCAGGCGATGTCGAGCGTGACTTCGGCCAACCAGGTCATGCCGTGTGTGACGGCTGCCAAATCGGCTTGGCGGCTGCAGTCCAGACTGGCCAAGCGCTCCAGTGTGAGCTGTCGCAGCACACGCAGAGCAGCGCTGGTGTCCAGGCCTTTGGCTTGCAAGGCGGCATAGGCCGCGCTCAGGCTGTCTCGGGTCGGGGGGCCGGGGGGCAGCAGCGGCAGTTCATCGGCGTAGCGGCGGTGCAGGCGCTGCACAAAGCGCGAATACAAGGACAAACCAAGGGGCAAATCCGCAGGGCTGGCCACGCCGGGGGCCAAAACAATCGAGGCGGGGAGGTCAGAACGGTCGTCCGTGGACTGGCTGCGGGTCATAATTCCTGCTGACTTTCTAATTCATACGTTTGTGTCGTCTTCACCCACCTGGCCCCCCACCGAAGCCCCGCTGCGCCCTTGGCTGGCGCGGGCTGTTCGGCTTGTCTTATGGGGCTTGCTGGTCGCCGGGCTGGTGTTGGGCCTGGCCTGGGCGACGGTGCATTTTTGGATTGTGCCGCGAATCGCCGAGTTTCGCCCTGCCCTGGAAAGCCTTGCCCGTCAATCGCTGGGTGTTCCGGTGCGCATCGGCGGCGTGTCGGCGCAAAGCACCGGCTGGGTCCCCTCTTTTGAGCTGAGCGACATCGCGCTGCAGGACCCGCAGGGCCGCCCGGCGCTGCACCTGCACAAAGTGCAGGTGGCACTCAGCCTGCGCTCGGCCTTGATGGGGCAGTTGGACCAGCTGGTGCTGGACGCGCCCGAGCTGACGCTGCGCCTGACCGCCGATGGCCAGTGGCAGATCGCCGGGATGGGCTGGACCCCCTCCAGCGAAGACTCGCCCGCGGTCGACTGGCTGCTGCGCCAACGAGAGGTGGTGGTGCGCGGCGCGCGGGTGCATTGGCATGGACCGGGCAACGGCCAGAACACCCCGCCAAGCCAAGCCAACTCAAGCCCCGAGCCCTTGACCCTGCGCGACGTGGACCTGGTGGTCCGCAACTCGGCCCGCCAGCACATGCTGCGCCTGGACGCCACGCCACCCCCCGGCTGGGGCGAGCGCTTTGTGCTGATGGGCCAATTCAAGCGCTCCCTGCTGTCCATGCATCCGGGGCGACTGTCCGATTGGTCGGGCCAGGCCTTTGCCCACTTTCCGCAGCTGAACATGGCGCCTTGGTCAGCCCAGGGTCTGCCGATGCCTGCCAACTTGCCACTTGAACGCGGTCGCTTGCAAGGCCAGGGGCGTGTGCACCTGTGGGCCGACATACAACAAGGCCAGTGGCGCGGCGGTCTGGCCGATGTGGACCTGAAAAACCTGCAGGTCCGGCTCAGCCCCAACCAGCCACCCTTGGCTTTGCAAAGCCTGTCGGGTCGGCTGGGCCTGCAGGTGCATGCCGAAGGCTTTGTGGCCGAAACCCAAGAACTGCGCATCACGGGCGAACAAGGACTGAACTGGCCCGGGGGCCGCTTGTCGCTGGACTACACCCACGCCCAAGGCACACGGCCGGCCAGCGGGCACTTGCAAGCGGCCCAACTGGACTTGCAGGCACTCCAGGCACTGGCTTTGCGCCTGCCGGTGGGCACGGCGCTGCCCCCTCGGTTGCACGCCGCTTTGCAAGCGCGCGATCTGGAGGGCCGGGTCACGTCCTTGAAGCTGCGCTGGCAAGGTGATTGGACGCGCCCCGACATCCAGGAAGCGCAGGCCAAAGTGGAAGACCTGAACTGGCAGCCGGGCTCTGAAGTGGTGGCCGCCTGGGGCACGTTGCCCGGTGCCGACGTGCCCGGCCTGCGCGGCGGCCAATTGACACTGGCGCTGAACGCTAACGGTGGCCGACTGGACCTGCAAACTGGCGAGGGCAGCGCCCTGTGGTTGCCTGGCCTGATAGAGCCGGCCGAAGTGCCCTTGCACCACATGCAGGCGAGCGTACGCTGGGCACGCGAAGCAGGCAGCCATGCTCACTGGCATGTGCCTCAGTGGTCGCTGCGCCTGGCCAACGCCGACCTGCAAGGCCAATGGCAAGGCCAGTGGCGACCCGCCCCCCAAGGCCAAGGCCCCGGCCTGCTGCGTTTGCAAGGGCAGATTCAGCGCGCACAAGCCACCGCCGTGCACCGCTACCTGCCACTGAACCTGCCGCCCGAAGTGCGCCACTACCTGCGCGATGCGCTGGTGCAAGGCCGCTATGAAAATGTGCAAGTGCAAATCGAGGGGGATCTGGACAAACTGCCGTTTGCCAAGCCCGAGGACGGCACATTCCTGTTTGCGGGCGAGTTGAAAGAGGCCGAGTTCGACATGGTGCCCGCCTCCCTGATGACACCAGGAGAAGTGCCTTGGCCGCGCCTGCGCGCCCTGCAAGGCCAACTGACTTTTGACCGCCTGGGCATGCAGCTGCGCGAGGCCAGCGCCCAAGTGGGCGAGGGCGCGCAGGCCCTTGCACTCAAGTCCGCCACGGTGGGCATCGCCGACATGACGCACCAACCGGTGCTGCATGTGCAAGCCCAAAGCCTGGCCGATGCCCCGCTGCTGCTGGACTGGGTGCGGCGGTCGCCATTGGATGCGCTGCTTTCAGGTGCGCTGCAGCCCGCCCAGGCCAGCGGCCCCTTGCTCACACGCTTTGCCTTGCAACTGCCCTTGCTGGACTTGTCCAGCACGCGCGTCCAAGGCAGCGTGCAGTTTGATGGCAACGACCTGCGCATGCTGCCAGGCACCCCTTGGCTGAACAAGCTGCGCGGCACGCTGCAGTTCCACGAACGCGGTTTTGAGGTTCGCCAGCTGCAGGCCACCTTGTTGGGCGGGCCAGCCGTGATCGACGGTGGCATGCAAGCGCCTGACCCGGACACCCGTGCCGCAACCCCAACGACCACCCAGATGGCCTTCAAGGCCCAGGGCCGCGTGAGCGCGGTGGGCCTGCAGTCGGCACACGACATCGCCCCACTGAACCTGCTGGCCCAACACGCCAGCGGCGCCACCGATTACAACGCCCGCCTGACTTGGCACCAAGGTCAACCCCAGCTGACGGTGCACAGCCGTCTCGGTGGCCTGGGCTTGCAGCTGCCTGCCCCCTTGGGCAAACCTGCTGGCGTTGAAAAACCCCTGGCCCTGCAGATCCGATCACAGCAAACCCCCGCCGGACCGCAAGACGAGATAGAGCTGAAGTTGGGGGATACGGCGCAATTGATCTATGTGCGCGATTTGAGCGCTGACACACCGCGCGTGCTGAGAGGTCGCTTAGGACTGGGCGTGTTATCGGACAAGCTGCCAGCACTGCCCGAAACAGGGGTCACCGCCAGCGTGTCTGTCGACCAACTGGTGGTCGATGAATGGTTGGCCCTGCTGCCCACAGCACCCACACAACCCCTGCCTGGACCAGCGCCGGGTGGCCCGACGCAACCCTCGACTTGGCAAGCTTATCTGCCCACACGCCTGGGCTTGAAGGCCAACAGCCTCATCGTCAACGACCGCCAACTGCACAAGGTGCAACTGGGCGGCACGCACGAAGCGGGGCGCTGGCGGGTCAACATCGACGCGGACGAGCTCAGCGGCCATGTGTTTTTTGAGTCTGCCATGCCCGGCCAAACCGACCAAGCCGGCAAATTGTTTGCCCGCCTGAGCCGCCTGAATTTGCCACCCGCCAGCGCACGCGAGGTAGAAAGCCTGCTTGAAGCCCCACCTGCCAGCCTGCCCACGCTGGACATCGTGGTGGACGCACTGGAGCTGCGCGGCAAACAACTCGGGCGTGTCGAGATCGAGGCGATCAACACCGACCGGGACCTCGCCCGAACCCCGGCAGCGCGTGAATGGCAACTGAAAAAGTTCAACATCACCCTGCCCGAAGGCACGCTGCGCAGCACGGGTCGCTGGCTGGCAGCCCGAGAAGGCAGTCCCTGGCGAAAGAGCGAAATGAACTTCGTGCTCGACGTGCAAGACGCCGGTGCCATGTTGACCCGGCTGGGTACACCCGAGGCTTTGCGCGGCGGCGCGGGTCAGATCGAAGGCATCATCAGTTGGCAAGGCTCGCCGCTCAGCCTGCATTACCCCAGCCTGAATGGCCACCTGAATGTGCGCATGGGGCGCGGCCAGTTCCTCAAAGCCGATCCCGGGGCCGCCAAGCTTTTGGGGGTGCTGAGCCTGCAAGCCCTGCCCAGGCGTTTGCTGCTCGATTTCCGGGATGTGTTTGCGCAGGGCTTTGTTTTTGACTCGGTCTTGGGGGACGTGACCATCGTGCACGGCATGGCCAACACCCGCAACCTGCACATCAAAGGCGTCAATGCGCTGGTGCAACTGAACGGCTCGGCCGACATTGCCCGCGAAACCCAGAAACTGCGTGTGCAAATTTTGCCCATAGTTGACACGGGCACCGCATCCTTGGTGGCAGCCATCACTGTCAACCCCCTGGTCGGCCTGACCACCTTCATCGCCCAATGGCTCTTGCAAAACCCCTTGTCACGCGCCTCGTCGCAAGAGTTTTTGGTGGACGGCAGTTGGGCCAGTCCGCAAGTCACCCGAGTCGACCAGCGCACACCCCGGACACCCGCGCCCACCACCCCACCCTGATCTGCGCCGCAACCGCAATGGCCAGCCCCTCAAGCAACGGGCCCATGGGTGCAGGACAATGCGGGCATGACACCCCAAGCGCTGCAGCGCCTGATCCCCACATTCAAAGCACGCACCCTGGCCTGGTGGCTGGCGGTGGAAGACGCTTTGCCCGGGGGGCGGGGCCGCCGCAGCCTGTGGAGCGCCCTGATCGCGCTGGTCATGGCGGTGCTGGTGACCCTGGTGTGGCTGGCCGGGCGTTACGAAGCCAGCCAACTGCAAGCCGAGCTGGAGCGCGACACCGTCAACGCGGTCGGTGACTTGCGCACCAAACTGTCGCGCCATGTGCAGGCGCTGCAGGGTCTGCAATCGAGCCATCCGTCCGAAGCCTTCTGGACCCTGGAGGCCCAAGCCCTGTTGCGCGAAAACCGCGACATGTTGCGCATCGAGTGGCGTGATTCTTCACTGAGCCTGATCAGCTCGGTTGACTCGGCCTTGCGCAGTCCGGTGTTTGAACGCGTGCGCCGCAGCGAAACCTTGAGCGAAACCCAGCAAGCCTGCTCACAGGCCAAGCGCAGCAGCGGCCCCAGTTATTCGCGCTCTTATTTCCTACCCCAGACCGATGGTTTGGGCATGGAAGTCATGGACATGTGTTTGCCCAACATGCAAGGCGGCGTGCTGGTGGGTTTCACGGTGTTGACCTATGGCCTGCAAGAGCTCATCAGCGCACGTCTGGGCGTGGGCTATGGCCGACGAAACGAAATCTCCTTCACCGAACCCGACGGCACACGCTTGGCCATTGCGGGCAACCAGAGCCGGGGCTTGCGCGTGTTCACCGCCCAACAACTGGTGGACTTGCCGGGCAACACCTTGGTCTTGCGCATGGACGGACGCCGAGGCGAGCCTGACCTGTTCCCCAATGTGTTGACAGCCCTGGTCACCGCCATGTCAATCGCCCTGGTCACGGTGATGGTCTTGCTGGCCAAGGACTCGCGACGTCGCCTGAAAGCAGAAAACGATTTGGCCGAAGCGCTGGCCTTTCGCAAGGCCATGGAGGACTCGCTGGTGACCGGCCTGCGTGCGCGCGATCTGGAAGGGCGCATCACCTACGTGAACCCGGCCTTTTGCCAGATGGTGGGGCTGGCGGCCGAACAATTGACCGGCCAGCTGGCCCCCATGCCCTATTGGCCGCCGGAAATGGTCGACGAATACCAACAACGCCATGCCATCCGGTTGGCGGGCAACGCACCGCCGCGTGAAGGCTTCGAGTCGGTCTTCATGCGGGCCGATGGCACGCGCTTTGAGGTGTTGATCATCGAAGCACCGCTCATCAGCTTGCAAGGCCAGCAAACCGGCTGGA
>JBIKQY010000340.1:0-3441 GCA_044349465.1 Limnohabitans sp.
GGATGCGGAAATTGCCTGTGTTTTGGCCATACAAGGTTTCCACGCCGATGATGCCGACGATCACCGAGGCAGGCACGCCGTATTCACGCTCGGCGCGCTCTAAAGCGTTGCGATGGGTTTGCCAAAAGCGTGCGCCCGCCTGGATGCGGATGGGCTCGATGAAGCGTGCGCGGTAGGCGGCCCAGTTTTTGGCGGTGGGGCTGCTGGGGGGGAGAACGAGCCGTTCAACCGAGGGCAGGCGCTGGGCCTGCGCCAAAGTGTTTTGGACCCAGGTCGGGTCCAGTTGCAGGCGCTGGGCGGCATCTTGCGCCCACGCCTGGGTTTGTGCCGAACTCGCCAGCGCAATGCCAGTCACGGCTGCCAGGCGAACAGGGCGGGTGGCTTGTTTTTTGGAGGTGACGTTTTTTTTGCGCTGCTTTGGCTTGGCTTTGGCGGGCTGGGCACTTTGGGGCGTGTGCCGTTTGGCTTGTTTGAGGTCGGTGCCTGGGGCTGCTTGTGCGCTGACCGGTGTGAAGGCTGGCAGTGCGCAAAGCAGCAGTGCCAGGCCGATGGAAGTCAGGTTCTGATAGGGCTTGCTTTGGGGCGACTTGTCGCGGGTTGGGAACACATTCATGACCATGAGTTTAAACGCCGCGCCCTTTCGCCCGTGCTAAGCTGGAACTCTAAAAAAGCAGAGCAATTCTTCAAAAACAACAGCCTTATTGGCTGTGATGATCCAGGAAGACACATTCATGGGCGCGACAGGTTTTTTCACTCACCCTAATTGTTGGAAGCATGAAATGGGTGCGGGCCATCCGGAGTGCCCAGAGCGTTTGGGGGCCATCGAAGACCGCTTGCTGATCAGCGGCGTGGACATGGCGCTGCAAAGGCGTGAGGCCAGTCCCGCTGCCCTCGCCGACATCGAGCTGGCCCACGGCAGGATGCATGTAGCGGCTTTGCGCGGTTTGGGCGATGCACTGCGCGAAGACATGGCCGCTGGCGGCCCCACGCACACCAGCCTGGACCCGGACACGATGATCAATGCCCACACCTGGGATGCAGCTTTGGTGGCGGTGGGTGCGGCGCTGGATGCCACCGACGCTGTGCTGGCGGGCGAGCTGGAAAACGCCTTTTGCGCCGTGCGCCCACCGGGGCACCACGCTTGCCGCGACAAGGCCATGGGTTTTTGTTTTTTCAACAACGTGGCCATCGCGGCCAAGTACGCGCTGGAGCGCCATGGCCTCAAGCGCGTGGCGATTGTGGACTTTGACGTGCACCACGGCAATGGCACCGAAGACATCGTGGCGGGGGACGAGCGCATCTTGATGGTGAGTTTTTTTCAACACCCGTTTTACCCGGAAGGTGGCTCGACATCACAAGCGGCCAACCTGGTCAACCTGCCGGTGCCTGCCTATACCCGGGGCATGGACATCCGCGAATTGGTCGACATGATGTGGCTGCCGCGCCTGGAGGCCCACAAGCCCGAGTTGATTTTCATCAGCGCGGGTTTTGACGCACACCGCGAAGACGACATGGGGCAGATGGGTTTGGTGGAGCAGGATTACGCCTGGATCACCCAACGCATCAAGGACGTGGCGCTGCGCCATGCCCAAGGGCGGATCGTCAGTTGCCTGGAAGGCGGCTACAACCTCAGTGCATTGGGCCGCAGTGTGGAAGCCCATTTGCGCGTGCTGGCCGACGTTTGAGCCCTGGCTTTGGGCACAATCGGGGCATGACCGATACCACAGCCCCCCAACATACTGACCTGCTGCTGCACGAGCGTGATGCACGCGGCGTGCACCGGCTGACCCTCAACAGTCCCGCCAGCTTCAACACCTTGAGTGAGGCCATGCTCACGGCGTTGCAAAACGCCTTGAACAGCATCGCACAGGACGAGCAGGCCCGCGTGCTGGTGCTGGGCGCAGCGGGCAAAGCCTTTTGCGCCGGGCACAACCTGAAAGAAATGCGGGCCCAGCCTGAGCTGGCTTACTACCAAAAGCTCTTTGCCCAGTGCAGCCGCATGATGCTGACGATTCAAAAGCTGCCGGTGCCTGTGATCGCCCGGGTGCAGGGCTTGGCCACGGCCGCAGGTTGCCAGCTGGTGGCGCAGTGCGATTTGGCGGTGTCTGCAGACACCGCCACGTTTGGCGTGAATGGCATCGATGTGGGCTTGTTTTGCGCCACACCCAGCGTGCCGCTGGTGCGCAACATGCACGCCAAACAGGCCATGGAGATGCTGCTCACGGGTGGTTTTATATCGGCCGCCGAGGCCCAAAACCGGGGGCTGGTGAACCGGGTGTGTGCAGCGGCTGAGCTGGATGCGCAGGTCGATGATCTGGTGAATGCCATCCTGGCCAAACCGCGCGAGGCGGTGCGGGTCGGCAAGGCCTTGTTTTACCAACAACGCGAGATGGGCATCGAGGCGGCTTACCAGTTGGCGGGCCAGACCATGGCCTGCAACATGGTGCACGAGGTGGCGCAAGAGGGCGTGCAGGCCTTCATCGAGAAAAGGACACCCACATGGCGGGCATGAGCAACATGGCGGTGATCGATCCGATGGGCTTGTTGCTCGGCTTGGCGCGGCCAGAATCCTTGATGGCCTTGGGCGCTTTTGCGGTTTGCCTGGTGTTGGCCTGGCTCATGGTCTGGGGTGTGCGCCGGGTCTTCAGCGGTCAGGACATGGCCATTTTGCTGGGCCGCAGACTGATCGATGGGGTGCTTTTCCCGGTGCTGCTGCTTGGGCTGACGTTTGTGGCCCGCACGCTGCTGACCCAGCAGCAGACTGCGCCATTGTTTGCGGTCTTGCTGCCGGTGTGCATGTCGCTGGCGGTGATCCGCTTGGGTGTGAAGGTGCTGCAGGTGGCGTTTTCCAATGCGCCCTTTGTGCGGGTGCTGGAGCGCACGATTTCCTGGCTGGCCTGGGGTGCGGTGGTGCTGTGGGTCACGGGCATTTTGCCGCTGGTGCTCAACGAGCTGGACCAGATCAGCTGGAAAATCGGCGGCAGTGTGCTGTCCGTGCGCACCATGATCGAGGGGGCACTCACGGCCGGGGCCGTGCTGATTGTGGCGCTGTGGGTGTCGGCAGCCATCGAGGCGCGTTTGCTCAAATCGGCCACGGGCAGTGATTTGTCGTTGCGCAAGGTCATCAGCAACACGGTGCGGGCCTTGCTCATGTTTGTGGGCTTGCTGTTGGCGCTGTCGTCCGTGGGCATTGACCTGACGGCTTTGTCGGTGCTGGGCGGTGCGGTGGGCGTGGGCATTGGCTTTGGCTTGCAAAAGCTGGCCTCCAACTACGTCAGCGGCTTTGTGATCCTGGCCGAGCGCAGCATGCGCATTGGGGACATGGTGCTGGTGGACGGTTTTGAAGGGCGGATCGTCGACATCAAGGCGCGTTACACCGTGATCCGGGCTTTGAATGGCCGCGAATCCATCGTGCCCAATGAGTTTTTGATCATCAACCGG
>JBIKQY010000160.1:0-6065 GCA_044349465.1 Limnohabitans sp.
AACTTTGTGATGCTTTTTCCGTTCAAGTCGTCGTTTTCAAGGCCACTGGCCTTGTTCGGGTTGTTGGGTCTGGCTTTGATGCAGGGGGGCTGCGCGCACCCCGTGTTTGTGGAGCCGTCGGTGTCGGTGCATTCGCGCATCGGCCATGCCCCGGTTTACGGCCATGTGGGCGTGCCTGGTCCTGTCTATTACGCCCCGCCCAGGGTGATTCATGCGCCACCGCCTCCGCCGCGTGTGATTTATGTCCCGCCACCCCCGCCGCGTGTGGTTTACGTGCCCCGGGCCCATCCCCCTGCTCAAATTTGGGACCACGGGCACAACCGTTGGCACCGTGGCCAAGAGCGCAGGCAGTACCGCGAGGATGAGCGGGAGCGCGGTGGCGGTCGCGATCGTGATGGGCGGGGGCAGCGCG
Source organism: Limnohabitans sp. (assembly GCA_044349465.1). Taxonomy (GTDB): domain Bacteria; phylum Pseudomonadota; class Gammaproteobacteria; order Burkholderiales; family Burkholderiaceae_C; genus Limnohabitans_A. Next base: position 413 of record JBIKQY010000160.1, read on the forward strand.
ATCAGCGCGATCACTGGCGGCACTGAGCGGCTGTGGTGCTTGTTTGGGCGGTCATTTGGCCTTGAACATCACATGCGGCATGTGGCGCAAGCCCGCATCTTGGGTGTAGAGCATGGCGGGGTGTACTTGTGCGGTTTGCCAAATGATGGCATCGCCCATGGACAATTTGTGTTTGACTGCCGTCTTGGCGGCTTCAAACAAGTCGGAGGGTGCCAGTTGCACCACCCGGCCTTTTTGCATCACGGCCAAAGCCTCCAAGGCGGCATCCTCGCCGCGCTCTTGCAGCATGCGTTTGCCTACTTCATAGAGGGTGAGGGCCGGCACGATCAAGGCGTCGGGTTTGGCAAAAGCGGCTTCAAAAAATGGGGCGTTGGCCTCGCCTCCAAAAAAAGCCAACCAACCGCAACTGTCCACCACATGCCATGGCCTGTCGGGTTTGGTGACGGGGGCCATGCTCACACCCGATCGGCGTCACGCACCACGGTGCTGTCGATGCCGGGCCAGCGCCCCTTGTAGGACAGGATCGATTGTTCGGGCACAAACTCGACTTTGCCGTCGTTGAGCCGTACCTCCATGCGCTGCCCCGCAAAGAGCTGCAGGGCTTCGCGGATCTCTTTGGGGATCACCACTTGGAATTTGGGGGAGACGGACACGGTGGTCATGGTTTTACATCCTGATGAGTTGTACGGCTTTGCAACCGTAGCACAAGTCTGAAGGTAAAACAAGGATGGCTTGCACCCCCGAGGGGGTGGGCCATCAGGTGACTCAGCGGGGTTTGGGCGCGTCTTCTTGCTTGTAGCGCGGTGAGCGCGGGCCGTGCAGCAGGCCATGGGGCCGTCCGGCGCGCAGCAGGCGCTGGCTGGTCAGTCCGGCCATGGGGTGGCTTTGGTCGGTGACGGTGCCCACGATTTGTTTGATGAGTGCGCTGACCAGCATCACGGCCAGGCTGCCCTGGTTTTGGTTTTGTTGTTCGGCGGTGCTGGCCGAGGCGCTGCCAGTCCAGAGCACGGCGTCGGTTTGGAGGTCCACCAGGCGGGCCTCAGCCGAGACGGTGGTGTGGCTGTCGATGACTTTGTACACGGTGCCGTAGCGCGTCATGGTGATGTAGAGCGCAGCATCGGCCCCGAAAATCTCGCGCAGCTTGGCCGTAGGCAGTGCGTGGGCGTCGTTGGCTTGTGTGACGCCGTTTTCTTTCAAGGTTTCGTCCACCAGCGAGACGGGCATAACGTAGTAGCCCGATTCGGCCAGCGGGAAGGTGACCTGCGACAGCAGGCTGTAGGGGGCGCGAATTTCCGGCGTTTTGTTCACCGGGGGCAGCACCAGGATGGATTTGGGGGCGCTGGCTTTGAAATTGGTGTAGTCAAACGGGACCGCGGGCTTGGTGGCGCAGCCGCTCAAGATGAGCATGGCCATGGCCGGGGCCAGGATTTTGAGGAAGGGCTTCATGGACGGGGGCGGGCTCACTTGGGTTTGTATTGGCGCAGCAAGAAATCCACGAAGGCCTGAGACTCCGGGAATTGCTGTTTTTCGGCTTCGAGGTGTTGCTGAAAGCGCGCCATGTCGCCTTGTTTGCCATAAAGCAAGCCCAGGTGGGCCATGAAGCCGGGGGGCGTGGCCTGGCCTGCAGCGCGGATTTTTTGCAGATCGTCTTCCATGCGTTTGGCTTGGGTGTCGGGGCTTTCGCGGTCTTGGCGAAAGTAGGTGTCCAGGTTTTGCTCAAAGGCGTGCCAGCCGTAAAGCGGGGGCGCTGGCTTGTGGTTGGCGCAGCCGCCCAAGCTCAGGGCAAGGGCCAGCAGCGCCACTTTGGCGCTGGTGCGGGCGGTCTGGCGTCTTGGGCTACTGCTGTATTGGCTGGATGCCGCGCTCATGGCGCAGGACGCCATGCGCCGCTGTCGATGCCGCTGACCAGGCTGTTCACCGCGTCGCGGATGGCCAGGTCGAGCACTTTGCCGTTCAAGGTGGCGTCGTAACCGGCGGTGCTGCCAAAGCCAATGACTTCGCGCTCGGACAGGCTGTATTCGCCAGCGCCTTGGGATGAGTACACCACTTCAGAGGTGAGGGTGTTGACGATGTTGAGGTTGACTTTGGCGTAGGCCACTTGGGTCTTGCCTCGGCCCAGGATGCCAAACAACTGGCGGTCGCCCACGTCTTTGCGGCCAAATTCTGTCACGTCACCGGTGACCACATACTCGGCCCCTTTGAGGTTTTGGCTTTGTTTTTTGAGGGCGGCTTCTTGTTTGATTTCGGTCATGACCGAACGGTCGAGCACGCCAAAGCGCTGCGATTGCTGCAGGTGGGTGACCAAGATCGTTTGTGCTTGGCTGCCCATGCGGTCTTCGTTGTTGGAGAAGACGCCGCGCATGAAGGACGAGCGGTTGTCAAATTTGCCCACCGAGACGGGCACACGCACGCCAGCGTAGGGGCGTGCAGCCGATTCGACTTTTTGGACGGGCAGGGTGCGAGAGCCTTCTTGCACGCAGGCGCTCAGGGTCAAGGTGGCCAAAGAGATGAGAAGGAGCTTTTTCATGGGAAATGAGGTCTTGGAAAAGAGATTATCTTAAGTTTTTGAATTGGAAAAATTGGGGTTATTTGTAACTAATAGTACCCAATAAATGACTGAATGAGGGCCGAAAACTGGCCGTATCGAGGCCCATGTAGCATTTCCCAAATATCAGGGCCGCTGGCGCAGCACCATCTCTTCGCGGCGGATTTCCACGTCAAAGTGTTTGAGGAAGGCTTGGCCCAGCAGGGCTTGGTTGGGCTGCAGGCCGCTCAGGCCCACGGTGACGCTGGTGTCGTTGAGTGCCAGATGGCCCGCTCGCACGGGCACGCTGCGCACAAGTTGGCCGGGGCGCTGGCCGTTGGCGGTGCTCAACGTGATGCTCTGGCCCTCAGGCAGCCCGGCCTGCGTGGCCAGCGCCTGGCTCACGCTCACATGGCTGGCCCCGGTGTCCACCAAGAACGTGACGGGCTGGCGGTTGACTTCGCCTTCGACATGAAAATGCCCGTCGCGCTGGCGCGGAATGACCAGGTCGCCCGAGCTGAGCGCATAGGGCTTGAGGCTGGCTTGGCGGTTTTGCTCGATGCGCTCAAACACCAGATACAACACCCCGGCCACGGCCAGCCACACGGCGGCGATGGCGAAGGCGCCGAGGCGGGCGGTTTTTTGAAGATTGGGCTGTGACACGTCAAGCAATGTACCTGCCCCAACGGTTGGGTTCGAGATACCGTTTAGGTGAAAGGGGGAATGCGTTGAGTTGAGGCCGATGGGCGGTGTTGACTGAGCGTGCTTTTTGCGCACTCATGCGGTGTGTGAGAGCGCCAGTGCGCGAAATTCAGGGCTTATGCGCTCGTCAGCGGCGGCGCGCAGCCAAAAGCGGCGTGCCAAGGCTTGGGCGGTGGGCCACACGCCCAACGTGTGCTCGTTCGGGCGCGATGTTTGGATGTGCCATTCGCGTGGCACCACCTCGCCTGCCACGGGCGCGTAGAGCATGGGGAGCATGTCGTAAGCGGGCGCGAGTTGCCAGCGGTTGTCATGCAGCAGCAGTGAGACGTTGCCATGGTGGCGGTCGTTGTTGGCGATGAGCGCGCCATACGCATCGAGCAGGCAAAGCGTTTGCACGTCTGATGGGTTCAAGCGTTCGGAGCCGGCACGGTGCGTTAGCGCCGCCAGAGCAGACCATTGGTTGCCCAAGCCCACATAACGGGCGTCATAGGCTTCCAATGACACCATGCCCACGCGACCGCCCTGCGCCGTGCGGTCAAAGCGTTGACTTTGCAAGAACACCCGCCCGCCTGCTACAACGATCTCAGTGTGCGCTGCGGCCACGCCTGCCTCGCTCAGGGTTTGCAAGGCCAGCGCTTCGCACACAAGCAAATCTCGCCAACGTTGGGCTGCTGGGTTGTCGCCCGTGGGCGAAAACTTCACGATCACCGGGTGGCCGCCCACCACCGCCGTGAACTTGGGTTGTTCGCCGCCTGCGCTGGAGCCGTTCAAGGCTTGCCCCAAGGCTTGCTCGGCCAGCGCGGGGTATTGGCGCTGGGGCTCCGTCACCACTGTTGCAGTGCTGCGCAGCGGCGAAGCCAAGCCCCAAAAACGCTGCAACGAGGCGCTGCCCAGGAGTAGGTTACCGGGCAGGTCTTCGCCAGCTTGGCAAAGGGCGCGCAAGATGTGTTCGTCGTTCCAATGGCCGATCTGTGGCGGCAATTGCAGAGCAGCGTGGATCTGCACAAAGGCGCGGCCCAAAAAGCCTTGTGGTCGGGCGTCGTAAACGAACCAGGGCAGGTTGATGTGGTGTTCGCTGCGACCGTGGTTTTTGTCGTTTTCTTCCATCCAAAAAGTACCGCCGCTCAAGGGGTACAAGGTGCCAAAGGCGCGCACTGAGCCATCGGCCTGCACCTCATGCACCACGACTTGCGTGCCCACACCCGCCACCTCTCGCGGCAAGAGGTAGCGCTGTGAGCGTGCTGCCCCCACCTTGACCACCCGCCCATCGGCCACCAGTGGTGCAAGCCAACGCGATACCGTGGCTTGGCTGGCGTTCAAGGCTTGTTGCAGCTGGACGCTGCTGGCGTGCCCGCCCAAGCGGCGCAGCGTTTGTGGCAATTGCGCTTCCGTCATGAATAGATACTTGAATGGATAATATTCATATTATTCAACGGTTTTAATGGGATAAGCGATTTTTTCGTGAATAAATAAAAAGATCCTGATGCCCCGCTTCAGTTCACATGGCCTTGAACAAATGCGCGTAAAGGCGGCTCACGCTCAGCCGTGTGGACAGGCCTTTCAGGCACAGGCTCAGACGCCCCGATTCGTCACGGGTGACGGATTCGATGGCGGTGGCACGCACCACAGAGCCTCGGTGGATTTGCCAGAACACTTGCGCATCGAGCCGCTGCATGAGTTCTTTGAGCGGGGTGCGCAGCAGCACTTCTGCGCCGTCGGTGGTGAACACGCGCACGTATTTGTCGGCCGCTTCCAGGTGCAGCACATCGGCCACGGGCACCATGCGCAGCTGGTTGCCCACGCTGGCTTGCAGCAGTTGCAAGGGAGCTTCGGGTTTGGCGGCTTCGGTGGACGCGCTCAGCAAGGCGCGCAGTTGCTGGAGCACCGGGTCCAGTTGCTCGCTGGTTTGGGGACCGGGCTGGCGCTGGCGCAGGCCGTTTTGCAGCCGCGCTACGGTTTGGGCCAGCCGGTCGGCGCGCACGGGCTTGAGCACGTAGTCCACCGCTTGCGCATCAAATGCGGCAATGGCGTATTGGTCATAGGCCGTCACAAACACCAGCAGCGGAAAAGCTTGTTGTTCGGGCCATTCTTCGGCCAGCTCGGCCGCAGCCTCCAGCCCGGTTTGGCCCGGCATGCGGATGTCAAAAAACAGCACATCGGGGCGGTGCTGCAGCGTCAGCTGCACGGCGCTCAGGCCGTCGCCCGCAGTGGCCAGCACACGCAGCGCGGGCCACAGGGTCTGCAGTTCGTTTTGCAGGGTTTGGGCGAGCAGCGGCTCGTCTTCGGCAATCAGGGCGGTGGCGGGGGTGTTCATATGGTGGATATTTTGTCTTTGTAGGAGCCCACCCTGTGGGCGATGGTTTTCAGGGCGTGTGCCACGCCCATCGCCCACAGGGGTGGGCTCCCACAAAAAGTACGCACAGTGGG
>JBIKQY010000010.1:0-19716 GCA_044349465.1 Limnohabitans sp.
ACAGAGATGTCGCTAGACGATCGATCGACCACAAGGTCTGCGTCAGAGCGGGGGGCGGGCGACGATTTTGGCGTACCCCCGCCTCATGAGGAGCCCGCCCCCCGCTCTGATGCAGACCGAACCTCAGCAGAAACCACCGAAGCAAAACGCTTTAACGCAGACCGAACCTCCGAAGAAACCACGAAGGCAAAAAACCAAGGCCCAAGCGCCGAACAAAAAGCGCTGCAGTTGCTGTTGGAAGAAATCACCACCCGCCTCAAATACCTGTGCGACGTCGGTATTGGTTACCTCACCCTCGACCGCCAAAGCCGTACCTTGAGCGGCGGGGAGGTGCAGCGCATCAACCTCACCACCGCCCTGGGCACTAGCCTGGTCAACACCCTGTTTGTGCTGGACGAGCCCAGCATCGGCCTGCACCCGCGTGACATGCACCGCATCACCTTGGCCATGCACCGCTTGCGCGACGCGGGCAACACGCTGGTCGTGGTCGAGCACGACCCGGCCGTGATGATGGCCGCCGACCGCATGATCGACATGGGGCCTGGCCCCGGCGAGCGCGGCGGGCAGATCGTGTTTGACGGCACGACTGCCGACTTGCGCAACGCCGATACCTTGACTGGCGCTTATCTGGGCGGCCGCAAGCAAGTCGGCCTGGGTTTCAAGCGCATGGTGAGTGACAGCACGCCGCGCTTGATTCTGGAAGGCGCACGCGAGCACAACCTGCAAAACATCAGCGTGGACTTTCCGCTGCAACGCTTGGTCACCATCACCGGGGTCAGCGGCTCGGGCAAGTCGAGCTTGATTCAAGACGTACTGGCCCCGGCGCTGATGCGCCACTTTGGCAAAGCCACCGAAACACCCGGCGCGCACGACCGCCTGCTGGGCGCGGACCACCTGAGCGATGTGGTGTTTGTGGACCAATCACCGATTGGCAAAACCGCCCGCTCCAACCCGGTGAGCTATGTGGGCGCGTGGGACGCGATTCGCGAGATTTTTGCCACCGCCCCGCTGTCGCGCCAGCGCGGTTACACCGCCAGCAAGTTCAGCTTCAACGGCGGCGATGGCCGCTGCCCCACTTGCGGCGGCTCGGGCTTTGAGCATGTCGAGATGCAGTTCTTGAGCGACGTGTATTTGCGTTGCCCCGACTGCGATGGCAAGCGCTACCGCCCCGAGATTCTGGAGATCACCATTGAGCGCCAGGCCATTGGCGGCGCGGTGCGCCACCTCAACGTGGCTGATATTCTGCAGCTCACCGTGAGTGAAGCTGCGGCTTTGTTCGCGCAAGACCGCGAAGTCATCCGTGCCCTGCAGCCGATTGTGGATGTGGGTCTGGAATATGTGCGCTTGGGCCAGCCCGTGCCCACTTTGTCGGGTGGCGAGGCGCAGCGCCTCAAGCTCGCAGGCTTTTTGGCTGAGGCGGCTAAGAGCGCGTCCAAGAGTCGTCAGAGTTTGGCGCGCAAAGGCACGCTGTTCTTGTTTGACGAGCCGACCACCGGGCTGCACTTTGACGACATCGCCAAGCTGATGCGCGCTTTGCGCAAGCTGCTCGAAGCGGGGCATTCGCTCATCGTCATCGAGCACAACCTGGATGTGATCCGGGCCAGCGATTGGTTGATTGATTTGGGGCCAGAGGGTGGGTATGCCGGGGGCTTGATCGTGGCCGAGGGCACGCCGGAAGATGTGCGTCAGCACGCGACATCGCACACCGGGCTGGCACTGCGCGAATATGCCGAGTCCATGGGGGAGGTGTTTGGTGTGGCTGAGCGTTTGAATGTCTATGGGGGCGAGGCTGCGGTGTCAGCGGGTTCCTCATACGGCAGGGGTACGCCAAAATCGTCACCCTCTGACACCGCAGCCTCGCTGACCAGCGTTCGAAGTCAGGGCAGTGCCAAGGGCTTGACCCAGCAACGTCGCGCGCCTGTATTGAACAACAACATCCAGATCGTCAACGCCAAAGAGCACAACCTCAAAAACCTGAGCGTCGACATTCCACGCGGCAAGTTCAACGTGGTCACGGGCGTCAGTGGTTCGGGCAAGTCCACGCTGGCCTTTGACATCCTGTTCAACGAAGGCCAGCGCCGCTACCTGGAAAGCCTGAACGCTTACGCCCGCGCCATCGTGCAGCCCGCAGGCCGCCCCGAAGTCGATGCGGTGTATGGCATTCCGCCCACCGTGGCGATTGAGCAGCGGCTGTCACGCGGCGGCCGCAAATCCACCGTAGGCACCACCACCGAGGTCTGGCACTTTTTGCGCCTGCTGTACGTCAAGTTGGGCATCCAGCACTGTGTGCACGACAACACACCGGTGCAGCCGCAAACGCCCGATAGCATCATTGCCCAGCTGATGACGCAGTTCCGCGGGCAGCACATTGGCCTGTTGGCGCCACTGGTCGTCAACCGCAAGGGTGTGTACACCGAGCTGGCCGATTGGGCGCGGCCGCGGGGTTACACGCACTTGCGCGTGGATGGTGACTTTTTGCCCACACAAGGTTTTCCGCGCATCGACCGCTTCAAAGAGCACAACATTGAATTGCCCGTGGTCAGTCTGGATGTGTTGCCCAACAACGAAACCGCGTTGCGCCAAGCCCTGACCAAAACCCTGGAACACGGCAAAGGCGTGGTGCATGTGCTGAGTGACCTGGACGGCCTGCGCGAAGCCATGTTCAGTGGTGAGTCTACCGCCCGCATTGGGCAGCACCGTGTGTTTTCCACACTGCGCGCATGCCCGGCGTGTTCCACCTCGTATGCGGAACTCGATCCGCGATTGTTCTCGTACAACAGCAAACACGGCTGGTGCCCCGATTGCGTGGGCACGGGCGTCAAGTTGAGCAAAGACGAGCGCCAAGTGTTCGACGACTCGGTGCAAGATGACAAGAACAAAGGCCGCGAGCAGACCTTTGCCGAGCCCGAGATCGAAGACTTGGCCAACGTGGCCTGCCCCAGCTGCGAAGGCACGCGCCTGAACGCCACGGCGCGTGCGGTGCGCCTGGGCGCAGCGCCGGGCCAAGGCTGGCGCATCACCGACATTGCCAGCTTGTCGGTCACCGATGTGCGGCACTGGGTTGACAAGCTGCAGCTCACCGGCCGTGACGCCGACATCGCCCGCGACCTGGTGCCCGAGATCAAGAGCCGACTGGAGTTTTTGGAAGAGGTGGGCTTGGGTTACCTCACGCTGGATCGGGGTGCGCCCACGCTCTCGGGAGGCGAGGCACAGCGCATCCGCCTCGCCGCACAGCTGGGCAGCAACTTGCAAGGCGTTTGCTATGTGCTGGACGAGCCGACGATTGGCTTGCACGCCCGCGACAACCAGATTTTGTTGAATGCTTTGCAAACCTTGAGCGACAAGGGCAACACCCTGGTGGTGGTGGAGCACGATGAGGACACGATTCGCCGTGCTGACCACATCATTGACATCGGACCGAGCGCGGGCAAACGCGGCGGCCGCTTGGTGGCTGAGGGCTCGGTGGCCGACATCACGGCTTCTGCCGACTCACAAACCGGGCGCTATTTGTTGCATGCGATGAAGCATCCGATGCAAGTGCGTCGCTTGGTGGATGCTTCTTCGTGGGTCAATGGCGTGGGCTCCTCATACGGCGGGGGTACGCCAAAATCGTCGCCCACGCCATCGCCCCACGAAGAAGCAGCGGAGAAATTGGGGTCAGATCCCAATTCTTTGCAAGCCGTTACTGCAACCGAAGCCGCGATCACCACAGCAAAGGCCACCGCCAAAGTGAAAGGCAAAAAGAAGGCCGCGCCTGAAGCCAAAGCAGAAACACCCGAAGTGCCCACCCCACAGTGGCTCACCCTCACCGGTGCCAACCTGCACAACCTGCGCCAAGTCGATGTGCAAGTGCCGCTCAGGCGTTTGGTCGCCGTCACCGGCGTCAGCGGTTCCGGCAAATCCACGCTGGCCCGCGATGTGCTGCTGGCCAATGTGCAGGCGCTGGTCAGCCAACGCTCCACCTTCGCAGGCCGCACGGCACAAGACGCCGGTCAGCGCGTCGCGCTGAGTGCTTGTTCAGATGTGCAGGGTTTTGAAACCATCGACCGCGTGCTCGAAGTCGATCAAACGCCGATTGGCAAAACACCGCGCTCCTGCCCCGCCACCTACATTGGTTTTTGGGACACGATCCGCAAACTGTTTGCCGAAACGCTGGAGGCCAAAGCCCGTGGTTATGCCGCCGGGCGCTTCAGCTTCAACACCGGCGAAGGTCGTTGCCCCAGTTGCGAAGGCCAAGGCATGCGCACCATCGAGATGAGCTTTTTGCCCGATGTGAAAGTGCATTGCGAAACTTGCCGAGGCGCTCGTTTCAACCCCGAGACGCTGGCGGTCACTTGGCGCGGCAAAAGCATTGGTGATGTGCTGCAGATGGAAGTCGATGAGGCCGTGGGCTTCTTTGCCACCATGCCCAGCATCGCGCACCCGCTGCAGTTGCTCAAAGACGTGGGCCTGGGCTACCTGACCTTGGGCCAGCCTTCACCCACGCTCAGTGGCGGTGAAGCCCAGCGCATCAAATTGGTGACCGAACTGACCAAGGTGCGGGACGAAGTGGGCAAGCGCGGCAACAAAGCACCTCACACCTTGTATGTGCTGGACGAGCCCACCGTGGGCCTGCACATGGCCGACGTGGACAAACTCATCAGCGTGCTGCACCGCTTGGTCAATGCCGGTCACAGCGTGATCGTGATCGAGCACGACCTGGACGTGATCGCCGAAGCCGATTGGGTGATTGACCTGGGGCCGGAGGGCGGCAACGCCGGCGGCCGCATTGTGGCGGCCATGACGCCCGAAGCTCTGGTGCGTTTGGGCACGCACACGGGGGTGGCGCTGGGGCCGGTGTTGGCACGGGTCTGAGTCCGGCCCGACCGGGCGGGGTCGGGGGACCTGCCGCATGGCCAAGTTTTGGGGGCGGGTCGTCTGCGCCGACCCATTTCGGGGCTGGGGTAAGTCTGTGGGTGTGGCGACGCAAAGGCCCGATATGATTTGCGTTTTCTTGGGGATTGACAGGAGTGCTTGCCATGGGTGATGAATTGAAAATGCATTGGCGCGGCCGCGCAGGGGCTTTGGTCTTCCTGGGTGGGGCTTTGTTCCACCCGCTTTCCTGGGCGCAAGCTGACCCTGCAGCGGCGCTGAAAAACCTGGAGCAGTTGGGCTCGCAGTTGCGCGAACGTGTGCTGACCAAGCCCGTGGTCTATGTGGACACTTTGGGCCTGGAGGCCAACACGCCTGTGGCGCATCTGGTGGCGGTGCAAGTGCAAAGTGCGGTTTTGTCACGCACCGTTGACCGCTATTGGCAAGGCCGCGTTGGGCGTGCGGTGTCGGTGGACGAGATCCGCGCATTCCATGCCTGGTTTTATGACCGGGCAGCCCAAGAGGGCTTCATGGCCTATGCCAAAACCGAGGTGGTGCAAGTCAGTGGCGGCCAGCAACTGAACATCCAGGTCATGCAACCCAAGATCAATGGTGTGCGTGTGCTGGTGCCCGATAGTCCGCAGGCCAGCCCCTACCTGGAACGCGTACAAAACCGCATTGGGCAGGTCTTCAAGGCGGGGTTGCCTCTGGATACCCTGGCGCTGGACCAGGTGCTTGATTCGGCGAGTTATGACTTTCCCATCGAATTGGAAGCCACTTTGCGTTCTGTAGGACCCGAGTTGCTGGACCTGGTGGTCACGCTCACGCCTGCCATCGCCATGCCGGGCCAAACCTCTTCGGGCGTGGTGCAGTTGAACAACCATGGTCTGCGGCAATACGGGCAAGCCCAGATGCTGGCGGCCTTGACCGTGGGCATGCCGGCGGTCAAGTCGCAGCTGTCCTTGCTGGCACAAGCCTCCGAAGGCGTGACCTATGCGCGGGCAGATTACGAAGGCCTGTTGCCCTCGCTGGGCTCGCGCTGGTCGGTGTTTGGCACCCATTCGCGCAGCCGATCGGTGCTGGACGGGGTGGCGGCCACCGAGGGCGATGCGACAGAGTTGGGCCTGGGTTTGAGCCGTATCCTGGGTGGCAGCCGCGATTTGGTCTACAAAGGACATCTCGAGTTGGCCAGCCGCCAGAGCGAGAGCCGTTTGCAGGCCACAGGTGCGCAGCTGTCGAGCATCGAGGACCGTCAAATGCGCTGGCGCTTGGTGGTTGACAACGAGCGGCTGTCGCCTCACCCCCTGCGGGCCGAATTGGGCCTGGTGCTGGGGCAGTACCCGCAGACGGTCAGCTCGGCGGTGTCCCAAGGGTCTTACAGCCGGGCCAGTTTTGCGCTCAAGGCGCAAACGCCGTTGAACGCGAGCGGCTCCTTGCGGCTGACAGGGCGTTTGCGGGGTCAATGGGCCAGTCGCAATCTGGAGTCCTACAACCAGATCACCCTGGGTGGCGTCAATGGTGTGAGGGCCTACACCAGCGCTGACGGGGTCGGTGACCATGGGACTTTGGGCAGCCTGGAGCTGACCCAGACCCTCAGCCCTGTGTTGTCGGTCACGGCTTTTTACGACGGGGGGCAGGTGCAGGCGCAGGCCAAGCCCCTGAATGCGTCGGCTTTGAACCGTTACGCGTTGCAAGGCGCGGGACTGCAATTGCAAGGGCGTTATTTCCAGCTGCACTACACCCTGACCTGGGCCAAAGCCTTGGGCGACTACGCAGGCTGGGTGCCCAGCAACATCGAGTCCCAACCCGGCAACAGCCGCGTGAATCTGTCGGTGAGTTACCTGTTCTGAGCGCCAGGCCTTTGCCGCCCGGTGCGTTGTAGCACGCTCAGTTGAGCGCCGGGTTGGCTGCTGCGCCCAATCGCCACAATGAAGTGACTTCGGCTGCCCGGGCAGTATGCAGCGGATCGGTCTCGTCGCTAGCTTTGCCGTGCACAGGTTTCACATCCAAGCGGCCCAGCACCTGCAGGCCCGCCTGTGCAATCCAGCTGAGCAATTCTTCGCGGCTGCGCAGGCCCAGGTGCTCGGCCAGGTCTGACAGGATCAGCCAGCCTTCGCCGCCTTCGCACAGGTGTGCGGGCAGCCCGCTCAAGAAGCCCTTGAGCATCTGGCTGCCTTCGTCGTAGACGGCTTGCTCCAGCAAGGAGATTGCCCGTGCGGGCAGCCAGGGCGGGTTGCACACAATCAGGGCGGCCTGGCCGGGCGGGAACAAATCGGTGTGCAGCAATTGCACCTGGTTTTGCAGGCCCAAGCGCTGCAGGTTGTCCCGAGCGCAAGCCAAGGCACGTTCAGACAGGTCGGTGGCCACCACCTGGGCGGCGCCTCGCCGGGCCAGCAAGGCCGACAGCACGCCGGTGCCTACCCCAATGTCAAAAGCCACCGAATGCGCCTTCAGCGCCTCAGGCCAAGGGGCCTTGGCCACCAGTTGCACATATTCACCGCGCACGGGCGAAAACACGCCGTAATGCGGGTGGATGCGCAAATTTTCTCCCAGGGCGGGGACTTCGACCCCGTTCTTGCGCCACTCGAAAGACCCGATCACCCCTTGCAGGCTGCGCAGTGACAGCACGCGGTGTTGACCGTCTGCGGGCCCCCAGGCCTGCTGGCACGCTGGCTGCACGCCAGGTGCACGGCGCAGCGCAATGCTGTAGTCGGGCTGCAACTCGATCAGGATTTGGCCGAGCACGCGGGCGCGTTGAGACTGCGCTTGGCGGTGGGCGTTGAAGAGGGAGGGGGTCGGATGGGCGTTGTCACCGGCTTTGGCTTTCGCTTTCGCTGGTTTTTTGCGTGCCGGGCGGTCGAGTCGGCGTTTGAGCGCCTGCAGCAGCTGGCGGGCGTTTTGAAAGTCACCCCGCCAGAGCAAACCGGTGCCTTCACAGGCCAGGCGGTAGGCGGTGTCGGCGTTCAGGGTGTCATCCACCACCATCACCTTGCTGGGGGGGCGAGCCCCGTGGTCGGTCACCCACAGTGCGCTGCGGGTTTGGCCATCTTCTTGCCAAGTCAGGGGGGCCGGTGGGGTCATGAAAAATTGCGGCCCAGTGACCGGTGTGCTGAAGAGGCTGCATCATAGCGGTCGCTGCAAGCGTTGCCACCAAAATCGCCCTCTCCTTGTTCATCATGGGTACAGGCAAAATAGCGCTTGTGGATTCACCCAACCCGATCAGCCCGCCGATGCCTGCCACCAGCTTGCCCTTTGTGTCTTATTCTGAGAAGGCGGCAGTGTTGGTGCCCACTTACAATCCGGGCCCCTTGTGGCCAGATTTTTTGGCAGGTTTGTATTCGCAAACTTCAGCACCCGCACATTGCTGGGTGCTCGATTCAGAGTCCACAGATGGCAGTTTGGCCCAAACGGCGCAGGCGGGCCTGACGGTCCATACGGTTGAGCGCAAGCACTTTAACCACGGCGGCACACGCCAATGGGGCATTGATCGCTTGCCTGCCGGGGTCGAGTTTGTGGTGTTCTTCACCCAGGATGCGGTGTTGACCGATCCTGAGGCCATCGGGCATTTGTTGTCGGGTTTTTCTGACCCTGCGGTGGCCGCTGTCTATGGCCGCCAACTGCCGCACCCCGATGCCAGCCAAATCGCGGCGCACGCCCGGCATTTCAACTACCCGGCGCAAAGCCAAACCCGGCGCTGGTCGGACAAGGACCGTCTGGGCCTGAAGGCCTGTTTTTTGTCCAATTCTTTTGCCGCTTACCGCTTGTCGGCGCTGCTCGAGGCGGGGGGCTTTTCGCCGCGTGTGATTTTGGGCGAGGACACGCACCTGGCCGCTCGTCTGTTGCAGCAGGGACATGCCATTCGCTACGAGGCGAAGGCACGCGTTTATCATTCGCATAACTATTCTTTGGCCAGCGAATTTGCGCGCTACTTTGACACAGGCGTGTTCCACCACGATGAAAACTGGATGATCCAGAGCTACGGCAAACCAAGTCGAGAGGGCTTGAGGTTCCTGAAATCAGAAATTTTCTTTTTGGTTCGGCATGCGCCGTGGCGCTTGCCCGAAGCGATGCTGCGCACGGCGCTCAAAGCGTTGGCTTACCGTCTGGGGTGTGCACACACACGCTGGCCATTGGCGCTCAAAAAACAGCTGTCCATGCACAAAGGGTTCTGGGCGTGAAGCATTCCGAAAAATCTGCCCCTTTGGCCTCGGACCTGTCAGTGGCCCACCTCAGCCTGATGCAGGTGCGCTTGTCCAAGTTGGCCATTTTGTTGGGCGATGCGCTGGCCATGGTTTCGGCTTTCTTGCTGTCCTTGTGGCTGGCGGCGGCCTTGGTGGCGCCGCCTGGGATGACGTTCAAAGCGTGGTGGGCTGGGCAGGACGGTCAGCGCTTTTGGGCCTGGGGTCTGATCGGCTTGCTGGGCCTGGTCTTGCTCTTGACCCGCTACCAGCACTACAGCGACCGCCGACCTGTGTGGGACGAGCTGGGTGATTTTTTCCGTCTGGTGGGCGTGTTGGCCTTGATGGACATGGCTCTGGTGGCCATGACCCGCTGGAACGCTTCGCGTATGTGGTGGCTGTTGTCTTGGCTGTTGGTCTTGCTCATGCTGATGTTGATGCGCTATGCGACACGGCAAATCCTCAAGAAATTTTCGCTGTGGTATCGGCCTACGGTCATCATTGGCATTGGCCCCAACGCCGAGGAGGCTGCGCTGGCCTTGAACAGCCAACCCGAGTTGGGGTTTGCGGTGCGGGGCTTTGTCGATGCCGGTGGTGTGGCGGGCCAAGCCTCGGACAAGACCTACCCCCGCTTGCGCGCTCTGGACATGGGGCCTTATGCAAAAGCGCCGGGCATTCAGTGGGTCATTGCGCTTGAGCATGCCCAATCCGAGCAGCGCGAACAATGGCTGCGGCAATTGGCCCAGTGGGGCGCACCGGACATCAGCGTCATACCGGCCATGCGGGGCGTGCCTCTGCACGGCACGGACATGTCGCACTTTTTCTCGCACGAAGTGGCCTTGCTGCGCATGCGCAACAACTTGCGCAGGTGGCCAGCAAGGCTGACCAAAAGGCTGTTTGACACCCTGGCTGCGCTCATGCTGCTGGTGTTGCTCAGTCCGGGCTTTTTGCTGGTGGCCTTGGCCATTCGACGTGATGGTGGTCCGGCTTTGTTTGCGCACCCGCGCATTGGCAAAAAAGGCCAGGTCTTCAACTGCTACAAGTTCCGCACCATGGTGGTCGATGCCGAAAAACAGCTCGAGCAATTGCTGCAGCGCCAACCCGAATTGCGCAAGCAATGGCAGGCCGAGCACAAATTGCGGTTAGACCCGCGGGTCAGCCCCCTTGGGCGGTTCTTGAGGCGCACCAGCCTGGACGAGTTGCCGCAACTGATCAACGTGATTCGAGGTGAAATGAGTCTGGTGGGGCCACGCCCGGTGGTGCGCAGTGAGTTGCCTCGTTATGGGGATCAGGTGGGCTATTACCTGATGGTGCGCCCCGGCATGACGGGCCTGTGGCAAGTCAGTGGGCGCAACGACGTGGACTACGACACCCGGGTGTACTTGGACAGCTGGTATGTCAAGAACTGGTCGCTGTGGCACGACCTGGTGATCTTGTTCAAGACGGTCTCGGTGGTCTTGACGCGCCAAGGCGCCTACTGAGCCCTGCCCTCAACCGTGTGGCGCGATCGCGAGCAGCCGCTGCGCCAGCTCGGCAAAGCCAGCGCCCCGGGCCTGTTGCGTCACAAAGCGCGGCTTGAAACGCAATTGCGGCAGGAAGCGGGCGATGTTGGCCACCCCCACGCTGAGCGGGAAGTGTTCAAACATCACCTGGTCGTTGGTGGAGTCGCCGACATAAACCCATTGCCGCCACTCGTCGTCCAGCTGGCGTGCGCACAGTTCGCGCAAGATCCAGCGTGCCCCGCTCAACTTGTGGTGTTCGCCAAACCAGCCATTGATGTGGATGCTGCTCACCGTGGCCACCATGCCGACACTTCGCATGATGCGCACCACCTCGTCAATGGCTGCAGCGGGCAGATGTGTGAATTCGCTGTGGTCGATCGCGATGTCGGTTTCCCGGCCAGCACTGTCCTGGGCCATCGCAGCACCGGGCACCTCGCGCACGATGCGCGCGGCCACCTCTTGCATGCGTGTCCAATTGGCTGAGCGCACAGCAGCGCTTTGTTGGTAAATGGCCCGGGGTGTGCCGCTGGCTTGAGGCAACCAGGCCGCAGCACCGTTTTCGGCGACCAGCGCATCGACGGGCCAGGCTTGGGCGAAATCGCGGCTCCAGCCCATGGGCCGCCCGGTGATGGGGATGACCATGAGGCCAGCCTGTTTCAGTGCGGCCAGCGCCTGCAAGGCATCCTCCGTGATCGCGCCATCGGTGGTCAGGGTGTCATCGATGTCGGTGAACACGCCCAGCCAAGGCTGGGGTGGGCGCTGCCAATGCGACAGGTCCAGCATCAAAGTGCGTCAATAGGTCAGCGAGTTCAGCCGCTGGATGACGGCCAGCGTGGGCGCGCTCTGGTTCATGGTGTAGAAGTGGATGGCAGGCACGCCGCCGTTGATGAGTTGCTCGCAAAGGTCACTCACCACATCCAGGCCAAAGGCCTTGATCGACTCCACATCGTCGCCATAGGCCAGCAGGCGCAGCCTGATCCAGCGCGGAATTTCTGCGCCACATGCGTCCGAAAAACGCAGCAACTGCGACGAACTGGTGATGGGCATGATGCCCGGCACCACGGGCACATCGACACCCAGTTTGTAGGCGTCGTCCACAAAGCGGAAGTACGCGTCGCTGTTGTAGAAGTACTGGGTGATGGCCGAGTTGGCCCCGGCTTTGACCTTGGTGGCAAAGGCCTGCAAATCGGCTTCGGGGGACTTGGCTTGCGGGTGAATCTCGGGATACGCCGCCACTTCGATGTGGAAGTCCTCTCCTGTCTCGGCGCGGATGAAGGCCACCAGGTCGCTGGCGTAGTGGAACTCGCCACCCGCGCCGTAGCCGCTGGGCAAGTCGCCGCGCAACGCCACCAGGCGCTGCACGCCCATGGCCTTGAGGGTGGCCAGCTCGGCACGCACCGAAGCCTTGGTCGCGCCAATGCACGAAAAGTGCGAGGCCGCGGCCACACCTTCGGCCTGGATCGCGCCCACGGTGGCAAACGTGCCCTCTTGGGTGGATCCGCCAGCGCCGTAGGTCACCGAGCAAAACTCAGGCTTCAAGGTGTACAGCTTCTCGCGCACACCGCGCAATTTATCAGCGCCTTCGGGCGTTTTGGGCGGAAAAAATTCCAGGCTGATCGGCAGCTTCAAACCAGACATCACAACACCTTCAAAAATTCAATAGTCGTTGGCCTTGGCATAGGCCTTGGCGGCCAGATCGGCCTCGTGGGCCACGCGTGTGACCTCACGCGCGGGCAACACCGCCGCCGGGTCAGGCCAGCAGGCCTGCACAAAAAATTCACGGTTGCCGTCACCGCCCTCAATCGGACTGGCCAGCCACGCCGTCACTTGCATGCCCAGCTCGGTCAAAGCCGTGCGCACACGGTTTTCGATGAAGGGGAAATGCGTGTCGTCTTTGACGATGCCGCCCTTGCCCACCTGACCGGGCTGCAATTCAAACTGGGGTTTCACGAGCATCAGCAACTGGCCTGTGGGCTTGAGCAAATGCACCACGCCCGGCAGCACCAAGGTCAGCGAGATGAACGACACATCGCCCACCATCAGGTCAAAGCCTTCGAGGGCATCCGGGATGCGCTCATCACCGGGCTCGAGCTCGCGGGCGTTCACCCCTTCGATGCAGACCACACGCTCATCCTGGCTGATGCGCGGGTGCACCTGGGCATGGCCCACGTCGATGCCCACCACCTCGGCCGCGCCGTGCTGCAGCAAGCAGTCGGTGAAGCCGCCGGTGCTCTGGCCCACGTCCAGGCAACGCAGACCATCCACCTGCACGCCCGTGGCCTTCAAAGCCCCTTCGAGCTTGAGGCCACCCCGCGACACATACCGCGACTCGGCGTCGTCGAGCAACTGCAAAGCAGCGCCGGCAGGCACTTCGTCGCGATTCTTCACCACCGCACGCCAACTTCCGTCGGGCAGCTGCCACTGCACGCCCCCGGCGATCAGGCGCTGTGCCTGGGAGCGGGAAGCGGCCAGGCCGCGTTCGACGAGAAGTTGATCAATGCGCATGCGGTGAATTTCAGTAACGGTAGGTGTTGGCCTTGTAAGGACCGTTTTTGGACACGCCGATGTAAGCGGCTTGCTCGTCGCTCAGCTCGGTCAGCATGGCGCCGACTTTCTTGAGGTGCAGGCGGGCCACTTTTTCATCGAGGTGCTTGGGCAGCACATAGACCTTGCCGGACTCGTACTGCTCTTGTTTGGTGAACAGCTCGATCTGGGCGATGGTCTGGTTGGCAAACGACGAGGACATCACAAAGCTGGGGTGGCCAGTGGCGCAACCCAGGTTCACCAAACGGCCTTTGGCCAACAAGGTGATCTTCTTGCCATCGGGGAAGATGACGTGGTCGACTTGCGGCTTGATCTCATCCCACTGCAGCTTTTCCAGCGACACGACATCGATCTCGTTGTCAAAGTGACCGATGTTGCAGACGATGGCTTCGTCTTTCATGGCGGCCATGTGCTCGTAGCGGATCACGTTCTTGTTGCCGGTGGCCGACACGAAGATGTCGCACTTGTCAGCGGCGTATTCCATGGTGACCACTTTGTAGCCTTCCATCGCGGCTTGCAGGGCGTTGATCGGGTCGATCTCGGTCACCCAGACTTGGGCGCTCAAAGCGCGCAAGGCTTGGGCCGAGCCCTTGCCCACGTCGCCGTAACCGGCGACACAAGCGACTTTGCCCGCGATCATCACATCGGTAGCGCGCTTGATTGAATCGACCAGCGATTCGCGGCAGCCGTACAGGTTGTCAAACTTGCTCTTGGTCACCGAGTCGTTCACGTTGATGGCGCGGAACATCAGGCTGCCCTTGGCGGCCATCTCGTTCAGACGCAACACGCCGGTGGTGGTCTCTTCGGTCACGCCAATGATGTGTGCACCCTTGCGGCTGTACCAGGTCGGGTCCACAGCCAGCTTGGCTTTGATGGCGTTGAACAGGCACGTCTCTTCTTCGCTGGTGGGGTTGGCGATCAGGCTGGCGTCGGTTTCGGCGCGCTTGCCCAAGTGCATGAGCAAGGTGGCGTCGCCGCCGTCGTCCAGGATCATGTTGGGGCCTTCGCCTTCGGTGCCAGCGGCGCCAAAGTCAAAGATGCGGTGGGTGTAGTCCCAGTAATCGGCCAGGGTTTCGCCCTTGATGGCGAAGACGGGCGTGCCCACTGCGGCAATCGCTGCTGCAGCGTGGTCTTGTGTCGAGAAGATGTTGCAAGAGGCCCAGCGCACTTGTGCGCCCAAGGCTTGCAAGGTCTCGATCAACACGGCCGTCTGGATGGTCATGTGCAACGAACCGGTGATGCGTGCGCCCTTCAAGGGCTGGGCCTTGTTGAACTCTTCGCGGATGGCCATGAGGCCCGGCATTTCGGTTTCGGCGATTTTGATTTCTTTGCGGCCCCAATCGGCCAGACCGATGTCGGCGATCACGCAGTCGGCGTTGATGGCGGTGTTCAAACGTGCATTCATTTTTCAGCTCCAAAGCAAATGTGAATAAGCCACACGCGTGGATGAAAGCACTGAATGGGAAATACAGGCTCACCGCACGTCAAGTGGATGAGCGTCGTTGCTGTATGAAGGTTCCGAGCCTCACGCCTGCTGCCAGCCGACTGGCTGGTGGGCGCTGCAACGCTCCTCGGAATGGCGCATTCTACAGCAGTCTGTCAGTTTCCAAGGGGCGAGCAGGCCTTTTGTCTGCAGGTCTTTGGGGCCCCGCACTCAGGCGCACAGGGCCAGCACGGCCAGTGGTGCTGTTTCAGCCCGCAACACGCGTGGCCCCAGGGTCACAGGCAGAAAACCGGCGCTCAGGGCTGCCAACTCTTCTGCAGGGCTCAGGCCGCCCTCGGGGCCGCTGAGCACGGTGACCGGCGTCACGGGCATCTTTGGTGCTTGACCCAGCACCTGCGCCACAGGCTGTGTGCCTTCGGACAGCGACAGCACCCAGCGCTCACTTGGTGGGGCCTTTTTGACCCACTCGGCCAGGGTCACGGCCGGGTGGATGGGGGGCACCCGGTTGCGCCCACACTGCTCGGCGGCGGCCACGGCCACACCTTGCCAGTGCGCCAGTTTTTTCTCGGCCCGCTCGCCCTTGAGCTTGAGCACGCTGCGTTCGGCCACCAAGGGCGTGATGCTGGCCACACCCAACTCGGTGGCTTTTTCCACCAGCCAGTCCATGCGGTCGTTCGCGGTGATGCCCGCCAACAAGTGCACGGCGCGTGCGGTTTCGCGTTCCACCGGGCGGTGTGCGCCGACCTCCACCTCCACATCGCTGCGGCCCATGCGGCTCACGGTGGCGTCAAACTCGCCGCCTTCGCCATTGAACAAGGTGATCACATCGCCCGGCTGCAGGCGAAGCACTTGCACATGACGGGCCGCGCCCGGTGGCAGACTCAGAGCCAAGCCGGTGGCCAAGGGGGTGGGGCAATGAAAGCGGGGCATGGGGCTTACATCCGTCCGTAAGCGAAACCGACCTGGGGCGTGGTGCCTTCGATCTCGTCGATCAGCTTGAGCAGCGGGCCCAGATCGCGGTAACGGTCGCAGGTGGTGCGTATGTAGTGGAGGAAGCGCGGCGCATCGGCCAGGTACTTGGGCTTGCCGTCGCGCAGGGTCAGGCGGGCAAAGATGCCGGCCACTTTGAGGTGGCGCTGCAGGCCCATCCATTCGACCGCGCGGTAAAACGCGCCAAAGTCGCTGTGCCAGTCCTCAAAGTCCATCAGCCCGGCTTTGCGGGCTTTTTCCCAGTAGCGGATGGTGATGTCGAGCACGAAGTCCTCGTCCCACGTCAAAAACGCGTCGCGCATCAGGCTGGCGATGTCGTAGCTGATGGGGCCGTAGACCGCGTCCTGGAAATCGAGTACGCCGAGCTGTTCATTCTGAAACGGCATCATCAAATTGCGCGGCATGAAGTCGCGGTGCACATACACGCTGGGCGCGGCCAGGTTGCGCTGCACGATCAGGGCAAAGGCTTTGTGGAACACCTCGCGCTGCGCGCCTTGCAGTTGCACGCCCCGGTGTTGGGCCAAATACCAATCCGGAAACAGGCTCAGCTCTCGGTTGAGGAGTGCTGCGTCATACGGCGGCAGCACGCCGGGGCGCGAAGCCAGCTGCCACTGCACCAGCGTGTCGACCGCCTGCATGTACAGGCTGTGGTTGGCCTGGGGGCGCTCGGGGTCGATGGCCGACATCATGGTGGCGTCACCCAGATCACTCAGCAACATGAAGCCATGGGCTTGGTGCCAATCCAACACCTCGGGTGCATGCAGCCCAGCAACCTTCATCAAGGCGGCAATGCGCACGAAGGGCTCGGAGTTTTCCTTGTCGGGCGGCGCGTCCATGACGATGCGGCTGCCACCGTTGGCGGTGTCCACCCGCAGGTAGCGGCGGAAGCTGGCGTCGGCCGAGGCCACGCGCAAACTGTCTGGCAAAAGGCCATGGGCAGAGGTCAAACCGACAAGCCAGCGGTCAAAAACCGCTTGGCGGGCCGGATCGGACCAGCTGACGCTGTCTGAGGCGGTTGGACTTGGGACTAAAGTGGGGGGCGAGGTGAGTGGGCTCATGGATAATCCCATTCTACAAAGCCTGCCACAGACGCTTGTCCTGTATTTCTCGCGTGTCCAACCTCTTCCCTTTCGCCGTGCCCCTTTTCCCCGCCCCTTTTTCACTGCCCCCGTTGGCCACAGTCCCTTTGCGGGCGGTGGTGTGGGCGGTGCTGTTCGTGGTGCAGGGTGTCGCGATGTGTGAGGTGTATGCCCAAACCCAAGGGCTGCCCACAGCCGCGGCCCCAGTTCTGGTGTTGCGCAGCAGCCCCTTGCTGGAAGAAGCCATCTCGCTGCGCCAGGAGCAAGAGGGGGCGATCTACCTGCAAGGCCAGCGCATGCGCGTGCGGCCCGATCTGGACATGGTCATCGAGGGCGAGGCCAGCATCCGCAAACCTGGTGTGAGCATCCAGGCGGGTCAACTTTCATTTGACCAAAGCCAGGACGTGGTCGAGGCCACAGGCCAGGTGCGCCTGAGTCGATCGGGCAGTTTGTTGACCGGTCCCAAGCTCACACTGCAGATTGACAGTTTCCAGGGCACGCTGACGCAGCCCACTTTCGAGCTTTACAAAAGCGGGGCCTACGGGCAGGCGGCGCAGATCGAGTTTGTCGATGAACAGCGCGCCATCGTGCGCGAGGCCAGTTACACCACCTGCAGGCGCACGCCGGGGCCGGAATGGTTGCCCGCATGGGTGCTCAAAGCCACCCGATTGAACCTGGATGAAGAAGAGTCCACCGTGCGGGCCGAGGGGGTGCAGTTGCGCTTTCAGGACGTGCCGGTGCTGGGCATTCCCGCCGTCACCTTTCCGTTGACCACCGAGCGCAAGTCGGGCCTGTTGCCCCCTGTGATGGGCATCACCACCAACAATGGGGTGGAGTTGGCGCAGCCCTACTATGTCGACATCGCCCCCAACCGCGACGCCACCATCACTACCCACCTCATGAGCAAACGTGGAGTGGCGGTGGACTCCGAGTTCCGTTATCTGGAGCGCGATTACAGCGGTCAAGCCCGGCTGAACTTGATGCCCACGGACAGCCTGCGCGACCAGACCCGCTGGGGCTGGTCCAGCCAGCACAACGGCAGTTTGGACACGGGTCTGGACAGCGTGGGTCGCATCGGCTTGGGCCTGAACCTGAACAGGGTCAGCGACGACGATTATTGGCGCGATTTTCCACGCTCGGGACTGGCGTTGACCCAGCGGCTGCTGCCGTCCACAGGGGCCTTGAGCTGGGCTCGTGGCAACTTGAGCATGAGTGCTCAGGTTCAGCGCTGGCAAACCTTGCAAGACATCAGCGCCCCCATCACCCCGCCCTATGACCGTGCGCCCCAAATTGGGCTGCGTTACGGGCAGTGGCAGGCCGATGGCCTGGATTGGTCTTTGCAGGCCGACACCACCCGCTTTGAGGCCCGTTACGACCGTATCCCGCTGGCCACCTCGGCCGTGCGTCCCGTGCCGCGCAATGGCGAGCGCAGCTTTGTGCTGGCGCAAGTCAGCCGCCCCTGGATCCGCCCTTGGGGGTTTGTCACGCCCAAGCTGCAGATGCACGCCACCCGTTACCAACTCGACCAGGCGCTGGACTCGGGTGAGCGCTCTGCCAACCGGGTTTTGCCCACCTTCTCCCTCGATACGGGGCTGGTGTATGAGCGCGAGACCCAGTGGTTTGGCCGGGGTGTCACGCAAACCCTGGAGCCACGCGCCTTTTATGCCCGCACACCGTTTCGGGACCAAAGCCTTTTGCCGGTCTACGACACGGGCCCCACCGATTTCAATCTGTCCACCATTTACAGCGAAAACGCCTATGTGGGCCACGACCGCCTGGTGGACAACGATGCCTTGACCTTGGGTGTCACCAGCCGTTTCTTTGATGCCAACAACGGCGCTGAAATGTTGCGTGTGGGCATGGCCCAGCGCATCCGTTTTTCTGAGCAGCAAGTGGTGCTGCCAGGCCAAACCGCTGCGGCTGCAGGCCTGAGTGATTTGTTGCTGGGCGCTGGTGTGCGCTGGGATGACCGCTGGGCGCTCGATGCCACGGTGCAGGTCAACAGCCAGACCGACCGCGTCAGCCGCAGTACCTTGCAAGCCCGCTACAGCCCCAGCCCTTACCGGGTGTTGAATGCAGCTTACCGTCTGAACCAAGGTGTGAGTGAGCAGATCGACCTGGGTTGGCAGTGGCCATTGAGCGATTTGCTGGGTCGGCGCGATGCGGCGGCCGAAAGTGCCTGGACCCGCACGCCCGGCCAGGGTTTGGGCCCTGACCGCTGGTACAGCGTGGGCCGCCTGAACTTCAGCCTCACCGAAGGCCGCATGGTCGACAGCCTTTTGGGTCTGGAATACGATGGCGGCTGCTGGATTGGCCGCATCGCTTTCGAGCGCATCCAGAGCACGGTGAGCACAGCGACCAGCCGTTTGCTGTTTCAGCTTGAATTCATTGGACTGGCCCGTGTCGGGGCCAGCCCACTCAATGCCTTGCGCAACAACATCCCCCGTTACCAGAACTTGCGAGATTCCACCGTTGAACCGAGCCGTTTCCAGCACTATGAATAAACACCTGTTTCCTGTTCGCGCCTTATGGGCCGCCTGCGCATCGGTCTGTATGACTGCGGCATTGTTGCCTTTGAATGTGTCTGCCCAAAGCACGGCCTCGGCTGCGTCGCGTCCTGCAGTCATTCGCTCGGCCGACTTCATCGTCGCCGTGGTCAACTCCCAACCTGTGACCAACCAGGAGGTTCAGACCCTCAGCCTGAGCCTGCAGCGCGAAGCGCAAGCGCAAGGCAAAACAGTGGACGCTCCCGAGGCCAAGCGGCTGGCGCTGGAGCAACTGATCAATGACAAGGCCCAGATCCAGCAAGCCCGCGACGCGGGCATCGTGATCGACGATGAGGCTTTGGACCAAGCTGAGGCGGGCGTGGCCAGCAACAACCAGCTCACCCGCGAGGCCTTGCGCCAGCGTTTGCAGCAAGACGGCGTGGCCCTGAGCACTTTTCGCGAACAGCTGCGCAACCAGTTGCTGCTGACCCGCGTGCGCGAGCGGGAGGTGGATGAGCGAATCCGCATCAGCGACATCGAGGTTGAGAGGTTTTTGCAAGAACAGATCAAGTCCCAGACCGCCCGTGTCCCGGAGGAGCTGAACCTGGCCATGATCCTGATTGCCGTGCCAGAAAACAGCAC
>JBIKQY010000161.1:0-6033 GCA_044349465.1 Limnohabitans sp.
CCGGAAGCTGGATCGACGAGTTGCGCATCGCCGAGGCGCTGGGCATCAGCCGCACCCCCTTGCGCGAAGCCTTGAAGGTGTTGGCCGCTGAGGGCTTGGTGACCATGAAGGTGCGCAGGGGTGCTTATGTGACCGAGGTCAGTGACAAAGACCTGCGCGATGTGTACCACCTGCTGGCCTTGATGGAATCGGACGCGGCCCGCGTGGTGGCAAAAAACGCCAGCGTCGAACAAATGGCGCAAATCGAAGCCTTGCACCAAGACCTCGAAGAGGCCGTGGGCAACCGCGACCGATTCTTCGAGATCAACGAAGCTTTTCACATGCTGCTGCTGGAATTGGCCGACAACCGCTGGCGCGATCAGATGGTGGCCGACCTGCGCAAAGTCATGAAGCTCAATCGCCACAGCTCCTTATTCAAGGAAGGCCGGATCGAACAATCCCTGGCCGAGCACCGCGCCATCGTGCAAGCCGTGACCCAGCGCCAGCCCGAACTTGCGGCCGAGCGCATGTCGGCGCACTTCACGAACGGCCTGCAGGCCGCGCAGTAAGCGGTCTCTAGACTCAGGCGCGCTTTTGGGCGGGACCACCCGACAAAGCACTCAAGAATGTCAACACGAAGTTGCAATCTTCATCTTGCAGCACGCGCATGTCGCCCAAGGCAACGGGCGCCACGTAAGCCCGGATGACCTGCAGTGCAGCAACACGTTCATCGATTTTGACCACCACCGCAGCCGCCAGACGCTCAAGTGCGGGCGCACCCAGCGTGCCGTGGTCACGTTCGCTGAGCAACAGCGCGATCTCGGCCAGGGTGAACCCCAAATCCTTCAGATGCCGAATGGCCTTGAGCCGGTCCGGCGTGTCACTGCCATATTGGCGATAACCGGCTTCGGTTCGACTTTGGGGCGCAATCAAGCCCGCATCCTCATACAAGCGCAGCTGGCCGCGGGTCACGCCAGCGGATTTGCACAAGACGCTGGTGGTCTGCAAGGCTTTGAAATCGTGGGCGGTGGTCAGTGTTTTGATCATGTTGGCACCCATCCTAAACCTGGCACCAAGCGACCGAGTCAAGGGGCTTTCAATCGCCTTGGACAAAAAAATCGCTTGACATGGCACCAAGGTACCGGGTTTCCAATGAATTTTTGACACACGAAACAAGGAAGTTCGCCATGTACAAACACCCAACACCCCACAAAACAGCCCTCATCACCGGGGCCTCTTCAGGCATCGGCCAAGCCTTGGCCCATCACTTTGCCCAAGATGGCTACCAGCTGGTGCTGGCCGCCCGCAGCGTGGCCAAGATGCAAGCCCTGGCCGACGATTTGCAGCAGCAATTCAAGGTTCAGGTCATTGTCATTGGCGCAGACCTGGAAACCGAAGCGGGTGCCGCGCAGTTGCACGCAGACATTCAGGCACGCGGCATCGTTTTGAGCGCCTTGGTCAACAACGCAGGCTACGGTGCATTTGGCGAGTTCAAGGACACGGCGCTCGGGTCTGAGCTGGCCATGATGCAACTCAACATGAACACAGTGGTGGTGCTGAGCAAGTTGTTTCTGCCGGATTTGCTCGCAACGCGCGGCAAGATCTTGAACACAGCGTCCACGGCGGCTTTTCAGCCCGGGCCCTACATGGCGGTTTACTACGCCACCAAAGCATTTGTCTTGAGTTTCTCGGAGGCCCTGGCGAGTGAGCTGGAAGACACCGGCGTGACGGTGACCGCGCTGTGCCCTGGCCCCACAGCCTCGGGCTTTCAGGACAAGGCCCAACTGGGCAACTCGGCCCTGATCAAAGGCAAAAAACTGCCCACGTCCAAAGAGGTGGGCGCCTTGGGTTACCGCGCCATGCAGCGTGGCCAGCGGGTCTATATACCGGGCTTCGTGAACTGGGCCATGGCGCAAAGCATGCGCTTCACGCCGCGCAATCTGGCCACCAAAGTGGTGAAGGTTTTGACCCGCCCCATCGCTTGAGAACGCCGCCATGATCAACCAACTGAACAACTACTTCAGCGCAGAAAAGCAAGAAAGCGTGATCTTCATCACCGTCGGCTTGGTGACCATTGGCGTGAGCGCCTGGCTTTGGATGAACGGACACCGGCTGAAATCCATGGCCTACCCGCTGGTCGTCATTGCGCTGATGCAAATGGTGGTGGGCGTGTCGATTTAACTGCGCACCGACCACCAGGTCGCCACCCTGAGCGCGCAGCTTCAGCTGGAACCTGCGGCGCTGAAGGCCCAGGAAATTCCACGCATGCAAACGGTCATGAAAAACTTTTCGATTTACAAGGGGGTCGAAATGGTGCTGCTGATCCTCGGGCTGGGCATGCTTGCCTTTTGGCAGCGCCACGACCTGGCAGCCGGGATCGGTATCGGCTTGGTCTTGCAGGCCGCTTTGACGCTGACGCTGGATATCTTTGCAGAGACGCGAGGATCCATTTATTTTTCGGTGCCGGGCATGCCCATTGGCAGCCCCGGTTTGGGCATCGAATGCAATGGCCGCAAGGAGGACTACAACGTGCTGCTGGTACAAAAGAGGTAGCCTCAAAACCTTTCAGCACCACCCCGGTATGCAACGCATGGCGCAGCACGGCGGCCTGCAACGCGTGAGCGATGAACCCAACGCCTTGCCCTGGGGCCAGCGCATTGACACCCTGAATCACCACACTGTTCGAGCACCACGCTCAAGGCATGATGGCTCGACTCGCATGAATAACAGATGGATGCATCGCTGATGACTTGAGAGCATCCAATTCGGGAGCGTCTCAAACTGCGCTCAATTTGGCTGAATCTGCACGCGAATGGGGGCTGGCAGATTGGTCTGCGGCACAAGAGGCGCAATCTGCCTGATTTCAACCGAATTCGTGCCAGGTGTTGGGGCTTGAATAACCTGGGATGAGCCCGTGGCTCCGGGCTCTGGGACCCGAATTTGTATGTTCACCGTATCTGCGCCGTTCAATTCAACATTTTGGACAGTCCGGATTTGAACGGGTTCCTCCACGGCCTGACGCAGCTGCACGGTGGGTTCGCTGTCGCTCGCGACTTTGGGCTGCTCCCTCGTTTCAGCTTGCTGAGTCGCTTCGGCTTTGTCTTTGTCTTTGTCTTTGTCTTTGTCTGCACTGTCTTTGGCATCAGCAGTATTTGAAGAAGCCGTCGCCTCACCCGATGGCTCTGCAGCACCTGAAGAACTGGCCGAGCCACTTGTACTTGATGATCCTTCCGCGCTTGTGCTGCTTGTGCTGCTTGAACTATCTGAACTGCCCGTAGTTGTACTGCTTGTACTGCTTGCACTGCTTGCACTGCTTGCACTGCTTGCGCTGTCTGTACTGCCCGTACTTGTACTTCCTGTACTTCCAGTGGCAACACCCCCAGAAGGTGCAGCTACAGGCGAAGCAGTGGGCAAGGCCGCTGGTGTGACGCCCAAAGCACCACTCGGCGCGGGGATTGACAAAACAGGTGCTGACACTTGAGGCGCTGGCACCTGTATCGAGGGAACAACAGGTGGTGCTGCAGGCGTGGTTGGCGCGACTGGCGCAACTGGCGCAACTGGCACAACTGGCGCAACTGGCGCAACTGGCGCGACTGGCACCACGGGCACCACGGGCACCACGGGCACCACGGGCACCACGGGCACCACGGGCACGACCGGCACCACTGGCACCTTAGGCGCCGCAGGGACTTCAGGCTCTTCAGGTACAGGGTTGATATTGGCCACCACCTCGGCAATCACAGGCGGTGTAAAGACATAGTCGCTGCGTTCGCTTCGCGATGTTGAGCTCAACAATCTAAAGTCAGCCAATCCCTGGGACTTTATTTTTGTTGAACCGACTTGGCTGGACACATAGACCAGTGAAACAGGCGATAAATCCAATACCAACTGATCCCCCGGTGCTGCACCGGAGATCTGTCCAGACAAACTGACTTTAGTCAAATCCACATCGACATCGTTGTTGAAAGTTTTGTCAAACTCCCCTGCGATGGTCGCTTGGCCATTGACAGGTCGGGCAAGCACCACCACAGGTGCATTGGCGATGCTCAAAGTCGGCAGCTGATAATTGGACTGAAGACCCGAGGCACCATCTCCGAGGGTAATGGCTGTGATGAATTTATTTGCAGTATTGACGTGTGCATCCGAAGACACCGCGCCGGTGTAGCTCAAGACCTCTCCGCTGACACCGGTTTGCAAGTTCACCGCATTGCTCAGATCCGTTGTGCCGTCGTAGGTTTTAGATGCCGAGAGACTGAGCGTTTTAGGTCGGATCACGCCGTCAAGGATGGTGGTGGGTGCCAATGCGTAATTACGTGCATCTGGACCACTCAGGGCGCCACCCAAAACAGTGACTTTATTGGCATCCCTCACATCCTTGCTGTTGTATGTCGCTGAGCCGAAAGAAGCGCTCACCACATCGCCGGCAAACACGGAGCCCAAATTAGGGGTGACCACCACATTTGCCGCAGTTGAACCATCATAAATTTTCCCGATAACCTCGAACACATTGTTCAGCAGGAATGGGGTAATGGTGCCTTGACCTACAAAGGTCAGACCTTGCGTGGGCAAATAACCATAGACCCTCGCGCCAATGGCATCGGTGGTCTCAAAGATGGCATTGGTCAGTGTGACTGTGTGTACACCGACATTGACGCCGCCAAAAGTCGCCCCATAACCAGCCGTGTTGGTCATCGGTTTGAGATCGGCTAACTTGTCGCCGTCCAAAAGCGCTCCGCTGGAAGTAAAACGCATATCAGCAGGATTTGCCGCATTGGTTTTGTTGTACGCGCGACTCACGCCTTGCAAAGATACTGTCACCTCAGGCGATACTTGGTACAAAAACCCATTCCCTGAATTTTGAAGTGGCTCGGCCTGAGGTCCTGCCCTGTATTGTTTGAACTGATAAGCCAAACCGCCCTTCAGGTCCGCAGCTGGTGACTGGGTATGAACCAACCACCGGGCCTGATGCGAAGTCAGCGCGAAGACGGATGCACCTGCATTGTTCGTGAAGCTTGCAGCCTCCACGTGGATGGCACCCACATTGTTGGAGGGCGAGTTTCCAGCAACTTGGATGAGGGAATTCGGCATCAGCGTCACATCACCTGCAGTTGCCTTGAGGCGCACAGTCGAATCGTTACCAGTCAAATTAATTCTGGAATTGACCACGACATCACCCAGGCCGCTTTCCACAGAAAGCCGACCCAATCCGGTGATGGTCGAGTTCGCTATGTTCACATCATTGCTTTTGTGAACCAAGACCTCAGCACCTTGACCTATTGACAAAGAACCAGTAGCCAGGCTTCCAGTTGAGCCGCCATCGCCCAATTTCAAAGTCCCAACAGCAATGGTGGTGTTGCCCGTGTAAGTGTTATTGCCCGTCAATGTCAATGTGCTGCTGGATGAGTCTTTGACCAAGGCACCGGCTCCGCTGATGACACCGCTCAGCGTTTGCGCTTGGTTGCCTTTCATTACGAACGAAGCACCCCCTGCCAACTGAATGGCGCCGGCATATTGCCCGCCACCCAATTGAACTGCACCTAATTGACCTGCTCCATCCAGTACAAGTTGTCCCCCATCCACCTTTGTGACGCCCTCGTAGGTGTTTTGACCGGTCAGCGTCAAGCTGCCTGCGCCAAGCTTGTTCAAGCTGCTCGTGCTGCCGACCAAGGCCGTGGCAAACGTCACAGCCTGACCCGCCGTATCCACCCGGTATGCGTTGGCCGTCGAACTCAGACGTGAGGAGTAATCTTGTTGGTTGTTGGCGCTGTAGCGCAGCGTGCCGCCGCTGAAGGCCAAATCACCCGTGTCAGACAAAGCCCCAGCACTGGCTGCCTCCAGCACGCCCCCAGCGAACACAGTCCCACCGCTGTAGGTATTTGGCCCAGTCAGGCTCAATACCCCCGAGCCTAATTGCTTGACTTGCCCTGCACCGCTGACAGTGCCTGCGAGGATTTGCGCCGCACTCGAGTCAAATTCAAATCGCGTACCCTGTGACAGTTGAATGGCACCGGTGTAGTTGCCTTGACCCAAAGTGGCAGCACCGGTCAGTACAAG
>JBIKQY010000162.1:0-6019 GCA_044349465.1 Limnohabitans sp.
CAAAGCATGAAGCCCGGCAGCGTGATCGTGGACATGGCCGCTGAACAAGGCGGCAACTGCGAACTGACCGAGCCCGGCAAGGCCGTGGTCAAGCACGGCGTGACGATTGTGGGTTACACCGATCTGGCTTCGCGCATGGCGCGTCAGTCGTCCACGCTGTACGGTACCAACTTGTTCCGCCTGACCGAAGAGCTGTGCAAAACCAAAGATGGCGTGATCAACGTCAACATGGAAGACGACGCGATCCGGGGCCTGACGGTCATTAAAAACGGCGAAATCACCTGGCCTGCGCCACCTCTGGTGGTGGCTCCCAAGCCCGCCCCCAAACCCGCCGCAGCGCCTGCCGCCAAAAAAGGCCACGGCCATGGCGAGCCATCCGGCCCCATGCCGGTGGGCCAGTTGCTCATCGTGTCGGCGGTCGCTGCCGTGCTGTTGGTGCTGGTGGGCGCGTATGCGCCGGCTGCGTTCCTGTCGCACTTCACGGTGTTTGTGTTGGCCTGTTTTGTGGGCTACATGGTGGTGTGGAACGTCAAGCCCGCGCTGCACACGCCGCTCATGAGCGTGACCAACGCGATCAGCTCCATCATCGCCATCGGCGCGCTGGTGCAGATCTCGCCCTTGGCTGCAGCTGGGCGTCCCAACACGCTGATCGGCATTCTGGCTGCCTTGGCGCTGGTGCTGACGGCCATCAACATGTTTGGCGGCTTTGCTGTCACCCAGCGCATGCTGGCCATGTTCCGAAAGTAAATGAATTTGGGGACAGATCTTTAGCTCTGTCCCCAACTGATTAAAGAGACACTTATGAACTCAAGTTTGGCCACGGTCGCCTACATCGGCGCGACCATTCTTTTCATCCTCAGCCTGGGCGGTTTGTCCAACCAGGAAACCGCACGGCGCGGCAACCTCTACGGCATGATCGGCATGAGCCTGGCCGTGCTGGCCACCATCTTTGGCCCGCAAGTCACGGCTGAGGGCATCCCCATGATCGTGGGCTCCGTGCTGGTGGGGGCGCTCATTGGCCTTTACGCTGCGCGCAAAGTGCAGATGACGCAAATGCCCGAACTCGTGGCGCTGATGCACAGCATGGTCGGCATGGCCGCGGCGCTGGTGGGTTACGCCACGTATGTGGACCCCGAAGCTTCCAAGAATTTGGAAGGCGCGGCGCACGCCATCCACGCGGGTGAAATCTACATCGGCATCTTCATCGGCGCTGTGACCTTCTCGGGTTCGGTGGCGGCGTTTGGCAAGTTGTCTGGCCGCATTGGTGGCAGCCCCTTGCTGTTGCCTGCCCGCCATTGGCTCAACCTGGTGGGCTTGATTGCGGTGATTTATTTTGGCCGTGAATTCATGAACGCCCAAACGGTGGAAGAGGGCATGCTGCCTTTGTTCATCATGACCGCCATTGCCTTGCTGTTCGGCATCCACATGGTCATGGCCATTGGTGGTGCCGACATGCCGGTGGTGGTGTCCATGCTCAACAGCTACTCCGGCTGGGCCGCAGCGGCCACGGGCTTCATGCTGAGCAACGACTTGTTGATCGTGATCGGTGCCTTGGTCGGCTCGAGCGGCGCGATTTTGTCCTACATCATGTGCAACGCCATGAACCGAAGCTTCATCAGCGTGATTGCCGGTGGCTTTGGCACCACGGCCGCAGCGCCCAAGCCGACGGGTGAAGCGGCTGAGCCGGTGGGCGAAGTCAGCCCCATCTTGGCTGCCGAGACCGCCGAGATGCTGCGCGATGCCAAGAACGTGATCATCGTGCCCGGCTACGGCATGGCCGTGGCGCAAGCCCAGCACACCGTGTTCGAGATCACCCGCACCCTGCGCGAAAAAGGCGTGAACGTGCGCTTTGGCATCCACCCGGTGGCAGGCCGCATGCCGGGTCACATGAACGTGCTCTTGGCCGAAGCCAAGGTGCCTTACGACATCGTGTTCGAAATGGATGAGCTCAACGACGACTTCCCCGAGACCGACGTGGCCATCGTGATCGGTGCCAACGACATTGTGAACCCCGCTGCGCAAGACGACCCGACCAGCCCGATCGCCGGCATGCCGGTGCTCGAAGTCTGGAAGGCCCGCACCAGCATCGTCATGAAGCGCTCCATGGCCAGCGGCTACGCCGGTGTGGACAACCCGCTCTTCTACAAAGACAACAACCGCATGCTGTTTGGCGATGCCAAGAAGATGCTCGACGAGGTGTTGGTGGCGCTCAAGTCCTGAGGCGCGTCAACGATTCCAAACAAGGGGCTCCAAGGGCCCCTTTTTGGTATTTAGGCCACGACAGTTTCCCTTCATGATTTTTATTTGAAACCCGTCTTATGGATCACAAGGTTTCCACGCTGCGCTCTTCCTCCGCAGTTTTTTTCTCGGTCACCGACGTTGGGCGCAACGGATGGTGGCGCTACATCTTGGGTGCTTTCCTGGTCAAGACGGTGGTCTTGGTGGCTGGCATCGTGATTTCAGCACTGATGGCGCACCAGTTTGCAGGCGACGTGAGTGTATTTGTGGCGTCCAATCTGGATTTCATGCTTTTGATTTTGGGCACCTGGATGCTTCACGTTTTTTGGCATCGCAGACCCTGGCGCACTTTGATCACCACCCGCCATGCGATCTCTTGGCGGCGGATTTTTCAGGGGGCGGCCGTATGGGGCGTGATCATGCTGTGCTCCGTGGGGATCCAAGGTGCGCTTTTCCCCGAGCGCTACGTTTGGACTTTTGATGCCCAACGCTGGCTGTTGTTTTTCATGTTGGCCCTGCTCTTGACGCCCATACAGTGCGCAGCAGAGGAGGTGTTTTTCAGGGGCTATTTGCTGCAGGCTTTCGGGCGTATCTCCCGTCATCCTGTGGTGGCTGCGTCCCTGAGCAGTGTGATGTTCACGTTACCTCATTTGGTCAACCCTGAAGTGACTGCAAACGGCATGTGGATCATGGTGGTCACTTACTTCACCATGGGTTTGTTTTTTGCACTGGTCGCTTTGCGTGACGCGCGTCTGGAACTTTCCATCGGGGCACACACCGCCAACAACTTTTTCCTGATTGTGTTTTTCGGCTACAAAGATTCGCCACTGCCAACATCGGCCATGTTCACGATACAGGCCTACGACCCTGTCATTTCCTTGGTGTCTGTTTTGGTCGGTGCATTGGTCTTTTATGCATTGTTTTTTCGCCGTGCCTATTGATTGGGCCCAATGAAGTTTGAATGGCCCCTGTTTTTGTCGGCAATCCGGATATTTTGGTCTTTGTAGGAGCCCACCCTGTGGGCGAAGGCTTGCAGGGCGTGTGCCACGCCCATCGCCCACAGGGGTGGGCTCCTACAAAACGCCATCTCTTGCATAGGGCTCAAGACTTCAAGGGTCCGGATCAACAGTGGGATGCACATGGCATGTGCCCATGACTTGGGCGCGTATTATTTGGACCGTATTGCACAGCAGACAAGGGCGCTTGTGGCCCCTTTTTTCGCCAACAAGGATGACTTTTGGGGGCCCAAACCGCGACCTGGCTCAGCCATTGATCAACGCTGTGACCAGTGCGAAACCCTCGGGAAATCCAGTAGCTCAACCCGTCAGCTCGATGTCAGTTGTGGGTTAGACTGAAAGTCAGGAGAATTTGACATGAACTTGAGTCCCGTTTGGTTGCAAAGTTACCCCGAAGGCGTTCCGGTCGACATCCCTCCTACGGATTACAACTCTCTGGTGGACTTGCTGAACGAAAGTTTTTCCAAGTTTGCAGATCGTCCAGCCTACAGCTTTTTGGGTAAAGACATCACCTATGCGCAGACAGACCGGCAAAGCATGGCGCTGGCGGCTTACTTTCAGTCTTTGGGCTTGGAAAAAGGGGACCGTGTTGCACTCATGATGCCCAACGTGCCGCAGTACCCGGTGGCGGTGGCGGCTGTATTGCGTGCGGGATTGGTGGTGGTCAACGTCAACCCGCTGTACACCGCCCGCGAACTGGAGCACCAGCTCAAGGATTCGGGAGCCAAGGCCATCGTCATCATCGAAAACTTTGCCGCCACACTGGAGAAGTGCATCGCGCAAACCCCGGTGCAGCATGTGGTGCTGGCCGCCATGGGTGACCGACTGGGCCTGCTCAAGGGCAGCTTGGTCAATTACGTGGTGCGCAACGTCAAGAAAATGGTGCCTGCCTTCAGCCTGCCCAAGGCGGTGCGCTTCAACGATGCTTTGGCCAAGGGGGCACAGCAAGCCTTTCGCAAACCCGAGTTGACGGCCGACGACATCGCGGTGCTGCAGTACACGGGCGGCACCACCGGCGTGTCCAAGGGGGCGGTATTGCTTCACCGCAACGTGATTGCCAACGTGTTGCAGTCCGAGGCCTGGAACGAGCCCGTCATGCAGCGCATTCCGGCTGGCGAGCAACCCACCAATGTGTGTGCTTTGCCGCTGTACCACATCTTCGCTTTCACGGTGAACATGATGCTGGGCCTGCGCATGGGCGGCAAGACCATCCTGATTCCCAATCCGCGTGACCTGCCTGCCGTGCTCAAGGAGCTGTCCAAGCACACCTTCCACAGTTTCCCGGCCGTGAACACCTTGTTCAACGGTTTGGCCAATCACCCGGATTTTGGCACCGTCAATTGGTCCAACTTGAAAGTGTCTTTGGGTGGCGGTACAGCCGTGACGCCTAACGTGGCCAAGCTCTGGCTGGAGAAAACAGGCTGCCCGATCTGCGAAGGTTATGGTTTGTCCGAAACCAGTCCGTCGGCCAGTTGCAACCCGACCACCAGCACCGAGTTCACCGGGACGATTGGTGTGCCCTTGCCCGGTACCTTCATGAAGCTGCTCGACGACGAAGGCAACGAAGTCACCACCCCCGGCACGCCTGGCGAGATCGCCATCAAAGGCCCGCAGGTGATGGCCGGTTACTGGCAGCGCCCGGATGAAACGGCCAAGGTCATGACCGCCGACGGCTACTTCAAGTCGGGCGATGTCGGCATTGTGGATGCGCGTGGGTATTTCAAAATCGTGGACCGCAAGAAAGACATGATCCTGGTCAGCGGTTTCAACGTCTACCCCAACGAGGTCGAAGAAGTGGCATCGGCTTGCCCGGGTGTGCTGGAGTGCGCTGCCATTGGCGTGCCCGACGAGAAAACCGGCGAAACCGTCAAGCTGGTGGTGGTGCGCAAAGACCCGGCGCTGACCGAAGAGCAGATCATGGCTTACTGCCGCGAGAACATGACCGCGTACAAGCAGCCTCGCGTGATCGAGTTCCGCGACGAATTGCCCAAGACGCCAGTCGGTAAAATTTTGCGACGCGAATTGCGCGGCAAGGCCTGACGCCAAGCGCTTGGGCCAATGCCCCAAACACGGGTCGACGGCCACCTGTCACAAGGTGGCCGTTTTCTTTTTTGACGTACAGAACAAGGGGTGATCCATGGCCGTGATCGGCATCATGAGTGCCATGCACGAAGAGCTGGCCGCCGTGTTGGCTGCCATGCCCGATGAGCAGCGGGTCACGGTGGCGGGGCGCGACTTTTGGGTGGGCCATTGGCAAGGCCATTCGGTGGTGGCGGTGCTCTCGCGCATTGGCAAAGTGGCGGCGGCCACCACTGCCACGGTTCTGCTGGAGCGCTTTGGGGTCGATACCCTGGTCTTCACGGGTGTGGCGGGCGGTTTGGGCTCCGGGGTGCGGGTGGGGGATGTGGTGGTGGCCGATGGCTTTGTGCAACACGACATGGACGCATCACCCTTGTTCCCTCGCCATGAAGTGCCCCTGTATGGCCGTGCCCGTTTTGAGGCCGATGCCGATTTGGCGGTCCAACTGGCACAAGCCAGCGAGCAGGTGTTGGCCAATGCCGCGCTGCACCTTGGGGCGGGCACCTTGGCCGAGTTTCAATTGCATGCGCCCAGGGTGCACCAAGGCCTGATCCTCAGTGGCGACCGTTTTGTCTCGACTTCGGCAGAAAGCCATGCGCTGCGACAGGCGCTGCCCGAGGCTTTGGCAGTGGAGATGGAGGGTGCAGCAGTGGCGCAGGTGTGCCACGATTACGGCGTGCCCTTTG
>JBIKQY010000163.1:0-6017 GCA_044349465.1 Limnohabitans sp.
CCACATCGACCTGAGCCAGTGCGGAGCCTGCGGCGCCCGCACCAGCGGCCAAGAGGAAGGCTCGGCGGGCTTGCCAGCGCGGCGATGAAAGGGCCGCAGCGTCGATGCTGGTGTCAGCGTGGGCGTGGGCGGAGGAGGTTTTGAGGTTGCAAATAAAGCACATGGTATGCAAATCATAACGAATGCAGCGGGTCTTGAATACCTTCACAAGCGCGATG
Organism: Limnohabitans sp.; assembly: GCA_044349465.1. Taxonomy (GTDB): domain Bacteria; phylum Pseudomonadota; class Gammaproteobacteria; order Burkholderiales; family Burkholderiaceae_C; genus Limnohabitans_A. Next base: position 219 of record JBIKQY010000163.1, read on the forward strand.
CGTTGGCAAATGTCAGCGGCTACAAGTCACCCAGCCGTTGGGCCTTGTGCAGTTGATAATCCGCCAATGTCTGACCTTGCCCCATCTGCCGCCCCCAACGACAACACGCCCCCTGCCACTGTGCGCACCTGGCGCGAGGCGCTGCGTCTGTATTTGCAGCCCGCCAGCTTGCGCATGCTGGCGCTGGGCTTTTCAGCGGGCTTGCCGCTGCTGTTGGTGCTGGGCACGCTCAGTTTTCGGCTGCGCGAGGCGGGCATTGACCGCAGCACCATCGGTTACCTCAGCTGGGTGGGTCTGGCCTATGGCGTGAAATGGATGTGGGCCCCGCTGGTGGACCGCATGCCCATTCCCTGGCTCACACGGCAGTTAGGGCGCAGGCGCAGCTGGCTGCTGGTGTCGCAGCTCGTCATCGCGCTCGGCCTGGTGGGCATGGCCTTGAACGACCCTTCGCAATTACTCGGCCCGTTGGTCGCTTGCGCGTTGGCGGTGGCCATCGCTTCGGCCACACAAGACATCGCGCTGGACGCTTACCGCATTGAATCGGCCGAGGTGAATGCCCAAGCCGCCTTGGCGGCCAGTTACCAGACGGGATACCGCCTGGCCATGATCTGGGCCGGGGCGGGGGTCCTGTGGGTGGCGGCCTTTGTCCAAGGCGAGCAAGCCACGGGTTACGCCCAATCGGCCTGGCAAGCAGCTTACCTGGTCATGGCGCTCAGCATGCTGCCGGGCATGTGGGTGGTGCTGGCCTCGCCCGAGCCGGTGCCTGCCCCCTTTGCGCCCGCGCGCAACGTTGCAGAGTGGCTCAAGGGCGCGGTGGTCGAGCCTTTTGCCGATTTCTGGCTGCGTTACCGCTGGCAGGCGGTGCTGCTGCTGGCGCTGATTGCGGTCTACCGCATCTCCGACGTGGTCATGGGCATCATGGCCAACCCGTTTTATGTGGACATGGGCTTCACCAAAAGCGAGGTGGCCAGCGTGACCAAGGTCTACGGCGTCATCATGACCTTGGTCGGCGCGTTTGTGGGCGGCTTGCTGTCGGCTCGGCTGGGCGTCATGCGCGTACTCATGCTGGGTGCCGCCTTGAGTGCGCTCACCAATTTGCTGTTTGTCTGGCTCAGCGGCGTGGGCCACGACGTGCAGGCCTTGGTCTGGGTCATCTCGGCCGACAACTTGGCCAGCGGCATTGCTTCGGCCGCTTTCATTGCTTACTTGTCGTCACTCACCAACATCAGCTACTCGGCCACGCAATACGCGCTGCTCAGCTCGATGATGCTGCTGTTGCCCAAGTTCATCGCCGGTTTTTCGGGGGAATTTGTTGATGCCCACGGCTACGCCAGCTTCTTCACGGCCACGGCCTGGTTGGGCCTGCCGGTGTTGGTGCTGGTGGCGCTGGCGTCCCGGGTGCATGCGCGCAAGACTTGAAGCCAGGGCTCGCCGGTGAGGTGGGCCTAGGATTTACCCAGCTTTACAAAAGCGAAACCCTGGGCGCTTCGGCTTGGAGGATGATCACCCCATGCAACAACTCTTGATGATCGAAGACGATCTGCGCCTGGCGGGCATGGTGGCGGATTACCTGGGGCAAAACGGGTTTGCCGTGGATCACGCGCCCGATGCCCGCAGCGGCTTGGCCCGTTTGCAAACGCCGGGTGTGGACTTGGTGATCCTGGACCTGATGCTGCCCGACATGGACGGCTTGCAGGTGTGCCAGCGCATCCGTGCCCTGCCTGGCAGCATGGCCCAAGTGCCGGTGCTCATGCTCACGGCCAAGGGCGACCCGATGGACCGCATCATTGGCCTTGAGATGGGGGCCGACGACTATTTGCCCAAGCCCTTTGAGCCGCGTGAGTTGCTGGCCCGCATCAAGGCCATCTTGCGTCGCAAAAACACCGTGAACGACACGCCCTCGCAGCTCATGCAATTTGGCTCGCTGGAGATTGACCGAGATGCCCGCCGCGTGAGCGTCAAGGGGCAAGAATGTGAGCTGACTTCGTACCAGTACGACTTGCTCGTGGCGCTGGCCGAACGCGCCGGGCGTGTGCTCACGCGCGACCAGATCATGGAAGCCGTGCGGGGCCGTGAACTCGAAGCCTTTGACCGTTCGATTGACGTGCACATGGGCCGCATCCGCGCCGCCATCGAGGCCGACCCCAAACTGCCACAACGCATCCTCACCGTGCGCGGTGTGGGCTATGTGTTTGCACGTCAGCAAGACTGACCAAAGACCCCCAACATGCCCATTCGCAGCCTGTCACGCCACTGGTCACGTCACCTGTACCTGCGCATTTGGCTGGCGGTTGTGGGCATCGTGACCCTGCTCATGCTGGTGGTGGGTTGGGCTTGGCGGGCCACGGTCGAGCACCACGCCGCGCCGCCCGCACCGCGTGAGTGGGTGGTGCTCAACGCCCAAGGTGAGGTGCTGGCCAGCACTACACGGGCAGGGCCAGGCGCGCCTTTGGTCTTTGAGGTGCCTTTGCCCGATGGCCAAACCTTGCAGCTGCAAGTGCAGCGCAGTGGTGAGCGTTCTTTGGACCGTTCTCGTGGCCCTGCCATGCATGGCATGCCCGGCATGGGACCAGGCCCCGAGGGCAGAATGCCGCCCCATTTGCGTAAAGACATGCCCTGGTGGGCCAAGCCTTCGGGTTTCTTCTGGATGCTGGGCCTCATCGGCTTGGCCGTGGCGCTGGGCCTGTACCCGGTGGTGCGCAGGCTCACGCAGCGGCTTGAAGGCCTGCAGCGCGGCGTGCAGCGCTGGGGGGAGGGCGACTTGTCGGCGCGTGTGCCGGTGCAAGGCGACGACGAAGTGGCCGATTTGTCCGAACGCTTCAACGCGGCAGCCACGCGCATCGAAGCCCTGATGGCCTCGCAAAAGTCATTGCTGGCCAATGCTTCGCACGAGCTGCGCTCGCCACTGACGCGCATCCGCATGGGCCTGGAGCTGATGGGTGGCCCTTCGGTTGACCCGGACGCACTGTTGCGTAACCGCGCCGAGATCTTGCGCAACATGGCCGAGCTGGACCAGCTGATCGACGAAATTTTGCTGGCCAGCCGCTTGGACGCGAAGGAGGCCGACATCGGCACGGTGGAGGCGGTCGATCTGGTGGGTTTGTGTGCCGAAGAATGCGCACGGGTGGGAGCGAGTTTTGACGTCCCCGAAGGCCTGGTTCAGCTCGAAGTGTCTGGCGTGGCCAAACTGCTGCGCCGCATGGTGCGCAATCTGCTGGAAAATGCGCGCCGTTATGGTCAGTCAAGCCAAGCCAGCGCAAGCGGCGAAGGCATCGTCCTCCAGCTATCTCAAGCAGAAACGCTTGTGTTGCTGCAAGTCAGTGACCGCGGCCCAGGAGTTCCTTTGGCCTACAGAGAGCGAATTTTTGAGCCGTTTTTCCGCTTGCCCGGAGCCAGTGAGCGCGTGGGTGGCGTGGGCTTGGGGCTCTCGCTGGTCAAGTCAATTGCCGAGCGCCACGGTGGGCGGGTCCGGTGCGCAGACCGCCCGGGTGGCGGTGCCTGCTTTGAGGTGAGCTTGCCCCAAAACAAAACGGCGAACACTTGAGTGTTCGCCGCGGGGTGGCCATGCCATCGCCAAGATGGCTCGGTGCGCGCTTCAGTGGTGGTGTGCCACCACCTCACCCGCCTTCAGTTGGTAGAGCGTGCCGCAATAAGGGCACTTGGCTTGGCCTGTTTTGGCCACATCCAGGTACACCTTGGGGTGGCTGTTCCAGATTTTCATGTCAGCCTTGGGGCTGGGGCAAAACACGCCGCCCTGGGGGTTCAGGTCGGTGGCCAGCAGTTCAACAGCTTGGGTGCTCATGCTTGTTTTCCTCAAACCTTGGTCAGCCAGTGGACGTATTGGGGGTTGCGGCCGTTGACGATGTCAAAGAAGGCGCTCTGGATTTTTTCGGTGATCGGGCCGCGGCTTCCCACGTAGCCAGGCTTGCCCAGCTCGATCCGGTCGAGTTCGCGAATGGGCGTCACTTCGGCTGCGGTGCCCGTGAAGAACGCCTCGTCGGCGATGTAGACCTCGTCGCGGGTGATGCGCTTTTGCACGATCTCCAACCCCAAGTCTTTGGCGATGTGGAACACCGTGTTGCGGGTGATGCCGTTCAGGGCACCGGCCGACAAGTCGGGCGTGTAGATCACGCCGTTTTTCACCACAAAGATATTTTCGCCCGCGCCTTCAGACACAAAGCCCGAGGTGTCGAGCAACAGTGCTTCGTCGTAACCCTCGTCGGTCACTTCCATGTTGGCCAAAATGCTGTTGGTGTAGTTGCTCACCGCCTTGGCCTGCGTCATGGTGATGTTGACGTGGTGACGGGTGTAGCTGCTGGTTTTCACGCGGATGCCGCGCTTCATGCCTTCTTCGCCCAGGTACGCACCCCAGGTCCAGGCCGCGACCATCAGGTGGATGGTGTTGCCCTTGGGGCTGACGCCCAGCTTTTTGTCGCCAATCCAGGTCAGGGGGCGGATGTAGCCCGATTCCAGATTGTTCTCGCGCACCACGGCGCGCTGGGCTTCATTGACCTGGTCTTGTGTGAAGGGGATGGCCATGCGCAAGATCTTGGCGCTGTTGAACAAGCGCTCGGTGTGCTCTTGCAGGCGGAAGATGGCGGTGCCTTGCTCGGTTTTGTAGGCGCGCACGCCTTCAAAAGCGCCGCAGCCGTAGTGCAAGGTGTGGCTCAGCACATGGATCTTGGCGTCGCGCCAATCGACCATCTGGCCGTCCATCCAGATTTTGCCGTCACGGTCTGACATGGAGGGAATGACAACGCTCATGAAAGTGTCCTTTGAAGAAGGGGCATTAAACAGTGCAAAACAGAGATTTTAAGGGCTGACCTGCTCGGGTCGGTGCAGTGCCCATTCGGTCAGCTTGCCGCCCACAAAGGTGCAAGTCACCACCGATTGGCTGGTGTCGGTCCAGCTGAAGATTTCCGGTTGGGTGTCTTTTTCGGTTTGCAGCAGGCCCAAAGAGCGGGTCATGGCGATCACATGCATCAAGGTGACGCCTTTTTTCAGCTTGGCATTGAGCATGACGGCGCTGGCCACATGGCCGATGGGCCGGTCGGCAGCTTTTTTGAGGATGGTGACCATGCGGGTGAAGTGCAGCAGCACCCACATGACGATGCCACCAACGGCCAGGGCGATGCCCGGCCAGCCAAAGGCTTGCCAGGCCCCGAGGGTCAGGAGGGCGATGGCTGAGAGGGTCAGGATTCGGGTGAAATTCATGGGGGCCGATTGTGCCTTGCTGGCGCAGTGGGGTGCGCCATCAGCTGGGTTTTTTCAGGGCCAAGGCCAGGTCGTACAAGGTGTTTTTGGATTCGCCCGAGATCTCGGCTGCCAGCTTGACCGCTGTTTTGAGGGGCAACTCGGGCAGCAGCAGCTGCAACACCCGCAAGCCTTCGCCCGTGGCATCGTCCACCGGCGCGTCGTGCAGCACCAGCACAAATTCACCCCGCAGGCGTTCGGGCTTTTCGGCCAGCCAGGCGCTCAAATCTTGTGCGGGCAGGGTCTCGATTTGCTCAAACTGCTTGGTCAACTCACGCCCCAGGGTGATGGGGCGCTGGCCCAGCACGGCCAAAGCCTGGGCCAAGGCTTCGATGCGGTGAGGCGCTTCAAGCAGCACCACGGCGCGACTTTCTTGGGCCAGCTTTTGCACGGCCAATTGGCGTTCGGTGGCTTTGCTGGACAGGAAACCCGCAAACACAAAGCCGCTGTCACCGGTCATGCCAGAAGCACTGAGGGCTGTGGTCACGCTGCTGGCGCCGGGCAAGGGCATGACCCGAAACCCGGCTTGGCGCACGGCGGCCACCA
>JBIKQY010000164.1:0-6014 GCA_044349465.1 Limnohabitans sp.
AGCCCGTATCAATGCCGCTGCGCGTGAATGCGGTCTGACTTACAGCCAATTCGCCAACGGCCTGAAGAAGGCTGCTATTGAAATCGACCGTAAGATGCTGGCGGACATCGCCGTGCACGACAAGGCCGCTTTTGCTGGCATCGTGAACCAAGTCAAGGCCAAATTGGCCGCAGCTTGAGTTCATGAGTGGCATTGGCCCTTGGGCCGGTGCCACGCACTCGATCAAAGGGATTGAGGCTCGCAAAAGCTTCAATCCCTTTTTTATTTTGAAACCCAACGATCCCACACCATGAACGAGCTGGACACCCTGGTTGAATCCGCCCGCCAGAGTTTTGTGCAGGCACTGACACCTGCTGACCTGGAAAACGCCAAGGCCCAATTTTTGGGCAAAGCCGGACGCATCACAGAGATGATGAAGGGCATGGCCGCTCTCAGCGTGGAAGACAAAAAAACCCGCGGTGCCGCTATCAACATCGCCAAGCAGGCGATTGAGGCCGCATTGAATGACCGTCGCCAAGCGCTGGCTGACGCCGAGTTGCAAGCGCAACTCAAGGCTGAATCGCTGGATGTGACGCTGCCGGGCCGCAGCATCAACACGGGTGGTTTGCACCCTGTCTCGCTCACGCTCGAGCGGGTCGAAAACATTTTTGGCTCCATGGGCTTCGAAGTGGCCCAAGGCCCCGAGATCGAAACCGACTGGTTCAACTTCACCGCGCTCAACACGCCCGAAGACCATCCGGCCCGTTCCATGCACGACACCTTTTATGTCGAAGGCGGTCACCTGCTGCGCACGCACACCAGTCCCATGCAAATCCGCCACGCGGTGCAGCACGTCAAGCGTTACCGTAACCAAATTGATGCCGGTCAGGCCATGCCCGAAATCCGCGTCATCGCGCCGGGCCGTACCTACCGCGTGGACAGCGACGCCACCCATTCGCCCATGTTCCACCAGTGCGAAGGCCTGTGGATCGGCGAGAACGTGAGCTTCAAAGACCTCAAGGTCGTGGTCACCGATTTCTGCCGCACCTTCTTTGAAAGCGACGACCTGGTGCTGCGCTTTCGTCCCAGCTTTTTCCCCTTTACCGAACCCAGCGCCGAGATCGACATCCAGTTTCAAAGCGGCCCGTTGGCCGGTCGCTGGCTCGAAGTGGGCGGCTCCGGCCAAGTGCACCCGAACGTGGTGCGCAACATGGGCCTGGACCCCGAGCGCTTCATCGGTTTTGCCTTTGGCATGGGCATGGACCGTTTCACCATGCTGCGCTACGGTGTGAACGATCTGCGCCTGTTTTTTGACGGCGATGTGCGCTTCCTGAGCCAGTTCCAGTAATTCCCTCCCAAGTCCGATACACGAGACACGAGTCATGCAATTTCCCGAATCCTGGTTGCGCGAGTTCTGCAACCCGCCCCTGACGACCCAGCAACTGGCCGACACCTTGACCATGGCCGGCCTCGAAGTGGAAGAGCTCGAGCCCGTGGCCCCGCCGTTCACGAAGATTGTGGTCGGTGAAATCAAGGAAGCCGTGCAACACCCCAATGCCGACCGCCTGCGCGTGTGCCAGGTCGATGTGGGGCAGGGCGCTTTGTTGAACATTGTGTGTGGCGCGCCCAATGCCCGCGTGGGCATTCGTGTGCCTTGCGCCATGGTGGGCGCTGAATTGCCCCCAGGCGAAGACGGCAAACCTTTCCTGATCAATGTGGGCAAGCTGCGCGGCGTGGAAAGTCAGGGCATGCTCTGCTCGGCCAAAGAATTACAAATTGCCGATGACCACGGCGGCCTGCTGGAGTTGTCCGCTGACGCCCCTTTGGGTCAGGACATTCGCCAGTATTTGAATCTGGACGACACCCTGATGACGCTCAAGCTCACGCCCAATCTGGCGCATTGCCTGAGCGTGTACGGTATTGCCCGCGAAGTTTCGGCCCTGACCGGTGCACCTTTGAAGGCCCCAACTTTCCCCGCAGTGGCCATACAGGTCAGCGACAAGCTGGCTGTGAAAGTGCACGCGACGGACCTGTGCGGTCGCTTCAGCGGTCGAGTGGTCAAGGGCGTGAACACCAAGGCCAAAACCCCTCAGTGGATGGTCGAGCGCCTGGCGCGTTGCGGTCAGCGCAGCGTGAGCCCGCTGGTGGACATCTCCAACTATGTGATGTTCGAGTTTGGTCGGCCTTCGCACATTTTTGACCTCGACAAAATTCATGGCGGCTTGCAGGTGCGCTGGGGCCAGGCTGGCGAGACGCTCAAGCTGCTCAACGGCAACACCGTCACCCTGGACGACAAAGTCGGCGTGATCGCCGATGACAGCCAAGTCGAATCGCTCGCGGGCATCATGGGTGGTGACGCCACCGCCGTGTCCGACGACACGCAAAACATCTACATCGAAGCGGCTTTCTGGTGGCCTACCTCGATTGCCGGCCGTTCGCGCCGCTACAACTTCTCGACCGATGCCGGTCACCGTTTTGAGCGCGGTGTGGACCCGCAGCTGACGGTGGAGCACATCGAGCGCATCACCCAGCTGGTGCTGGACATTTGCGGCACGCCCGAGACCCAAGTCGGCCCCGTCGATGACCAAATTCTGAACCTGCCAGCGATCACGCCCGTCACGCTGCGTGTTGCCCGTGCGGTCAAAGTCATCGGCATGCCTTTGACCCAGCAGCAATGCGTTGACGCTTTGCGCGGTTTGGGTTTGAAATTGTCTGAAGGTGAGGGCACCGTCACTGTGACGCCGCCCAGCTTCCGCTTTGATTTGCAGATCGAAGAAGACCTGATCGAAGAAGTGGCCCGCATGGTGGGCTACAACAACCTGCCGATCAACGCGCCTCTGGCCCCCATCACCGCCAAGGTGCGCCCAGAGACCGAGCGCAGCCCGTCGGCCGTGCGCCGGGCCATCGCCGCTTTGGGTTACCAGGAAACGATCAACTACAGCTTTGTCGAAGAAGCGTGGGAAAAAGACTTGGCGGGCAATGCCCACCCGATCCGTCTGCTCAACCCGATCGCCAGCCAGATGAGCGTGATGCGCTCCAGCCTGATCGGCTCATTGCTGCAGGTGGTCAAGTTCAACGCCGACCGCAAGGCTGACCGGGTTCGCGTGTTCGAGTTGGGGCGCGTGTTCCTGCGCGATGCGAGCGTGGCAGACAGCGACGCCACGGTGCAAGGTTTCGACCAACCCATGAAAGTCTCTGGCATGGCCTGGGGCCCGCTGGAGCCGTTGAACTGGACCGGCAAGTCGCGTCTGGTGGATTTCTTCGACGTCAAAGCCGATGTCGAGCGTTTGCTGGCCCCGGCCCATGCCGCATTCGTGGCCGCCGAACACCCCGCTTTGCACCCCGGTCGCTCGGCCCAAGTGCTGCTGAATGGCCGGGTGATCGGTCATGTGGGTGAATTACACCCGCGCTGGCGTCAGTCCTGGGATTTGCCACACGCGCCTGTCGTGTTCGAGCTGGACCTGAATGCGGTCACTCAGCGCAGCGTGCCCGTGGCCCAGCCCGTGGCCAAGTTGCAAGCGGTGGAGCGCGACATCGCTGTGATCGTGCGCGAGCAGGTCACCCATGCCCAGTTGATGCAGGCCATCCACAGCGCCCCGACCCAGGGTTTGCTGCGCCATGCGGTGCTGTTCGATGTCTATCGCCCCAAGGCTGAAGCGGCTGGCGGCTTGGCGGTGGGCGAGAAAAGTCTAGCGGTGCGTTTGAGCTTGCACAGCGACGAAGCCACCTTGACCGATGCCCAGATCGAAGCCGCCATGGGTGCCGTCATGGCCAGTCTGTCAGAGCGAGTTTCTGCGCGTTTGCGCAGCTGAGAGCGTGCCATGCAAATCAGTTTTGAATCTCTGGAAACCCCGGCCCTGACCAAGGCGCACCTGGCCGATTTGCTGTTCGAGCAGATCGGCTTGAACAAGCGCGAGTCCAAGGACATGGTCGATGCGTTCTTTGATCTGATGGTGGATAACCTGATTGCGGGTGACGATGTGAAGATTTCTGGCTTCGGTAATTTCCAGATCCGCACCAAGGCCGCCCGCCCCGGGCGCAACCCGCGCACCGGAGAATTGATCCCGATTGATGCACGTCGTGTCGCCACCTTCCATGCCAGCCATAAACTCAAGGCCTTGATCCAGGGTGATGCCGTTGACGACGAGGGTGTGGAGACGGTGGGCCGCTGAGTCAATCCTGATTGGAGTGCCCATGTTGTTTAAGTTCAAATCTCAAGTCACCAGCGACCTCATCATGCTGGAGGCCGATGCCCGCAGGCTGCTGCACATCATGTTGGGTCATGACCCTGACAAAGGCATCATTTTGGCGAAGGACCTGCCTGCGGCCATTGCCAAGCTGGAAACGGCTGTGGCCCAGGACGAGGCGGCTCGTTTGCAGCGCAGCCAGGAGGCGCAAAAAGCCACATCGCCCACAGACAGGCCGCAAGATGCCATGGGTGAGGCTCTCAATCCGGTGCGCCTTGCGCAGCGGGCCAGCCCCATGCTCAAGCTGCTCAAGCGCTGCTTGGCGGACCCGTCTGACATGGTCTGGGGGGTGTGACGTTCAGCTGGGCCTTTTGCTGAACACGGTGCCGCCGAGTTTGGCACCGGGTTTGATTTGCCGTTTGGCAAACCAGCCTTGGTTCATCTCCAGCACAAAGCGCACGGGTTTGCTGGAGCAGTGCGAGTCATCGCTTTGCGGTTGCATGTCGGCCAAGTTGACGATGGTGCCATCGTCTTCGACAAAAGCAGCGGTCAAGGGAATCAAGGTGTTGCGCATCCAAAAGCACTGGGTTGTCGCTTGCTCGAAGACGAACAGCATGCCCTCGTGCACCGGCATGTCCTTGCGCCACATCAGACCGATCTGGCGCTGCTCGGGCGTCTGGGCAAGTTGCACATCCAGCCGGTGCATGCCGGCAGTCAATTGCGTTCGGGCCAGGCCCAATTGCGGCCCGAGGTTGGACTGGGCGGATGCCGATGTTACGCCCAGCAGCAGGCCGTAGGCGATACCGAGCGCTGCTCTGCGGCCGGTCAAGCCGTGGGCAGGGTGACAAAAAGCGCGAAATGTTGCAAGGAAAAAGCAGGTCATGGTGTGTGGGCTGGAAAGCAGAGCCAGTCCCAAGGATAACGCCTGCTAGGGGTGTTGTCGCACAGGCTTGAGCCGGACAGCGCCTCAAGGCGCTGGTGTGTCGGGGCGATCGGGTGAAAAGCTGTCACCCCCCCCCACCTGGCCAGGGCTTGTCAAAGCACTGTCTGTGGGTTGAGGGTAAGCGGCTGAAGGTGTGGCTGCCTGAATATTTGCAGCCATCAGGCCCTTGGCACCCTGTGTCAGCTCGAAATCGACGCGCTGCCCTTCCTTGAGAGTTTTGAAGCCCTCCATTTGAATGGCCGAAAAATGGGCGAAAGCATCCGCGCCGCCGCTGTCGGGTTGAATGAAACCAAAACCTTTGGCATCGTTGAACCATTTGACCGTACCACTGGGCATACGATGTCTCCGTGTTTTTATTAGAAGGCTCAGTTTGTGTAATTCAGGGCGAATTTGTCAATGTGAGGTTTTCCCGGGGTGCAGCATTTGTGCGTCAAGGAGCCAAGACTTTTCAGACCCCGGGCTCAAAGGGCTTGAAAGCATCGATAGAATGAAATCATGGCAACGAAAAAACCTTCCAATCCCACGCTGCCGACCGTGACCCCCCGTGCGCCCGATGGCGGCGATTCGGTGGTCCTCGAAAGACGTGCTCAAAAAATCGAACCGCCCCAGATGTACCAGGTGGCGATGCTCAACGACGACTTCACCCCCATGGAATTTGTGGTGATGGTGATCCAGGAGTTTTTCAGCAAAGACCGCGAGGCGGCCACGCAGATCATGCTCAAGATCCACTTGGACGGCAAAGGCGTGTGCGGGGTTTATTCCCGCGATGTGGCTGCCACCAAAGTCGACCAGGTGCTGGACGCGGCCAAACAGGCCGGTCACCCGCTGCAATGTGTCAGTGAACCCATTGAATAAGTCGGTATGCCCCCCACTTCATATTCGTCTCTTTTACTCAGCAAGGCATA
>JBIKQY010000165.1:0-5997 GCA_044349465.1 Limnohabitans sp.
CGGCAACGCAGCAGCTACCGCAGCACCTGCGGCAGCTGTTGTCGACACACTTGCTGCTACGCCCCCCACTCGCAGCAAGCTCAGCTACAAAGAACAACGCGAACTGGCCGAGTTGCCCGCCAAGATCGAGTCCCTGGAAAAAGAACAAGCCGAAGCCCGTGCGCAACTGGCGGACGGCAGCATTTACCAGCGCGACCCGGGGTTGGCACAGAAACTGTTCAAGCGCGACGCCGAGATTGACGACGTGTTGCTGGCCGCCATGGAGCGCTGGGAAATCCTGTCCGCACGCTGAGCCAAGGCCCGAGGGCTGAACACCCACAGGGACAGTTCAGCCCCTAAAAAACTACAACAAAGCCTGACGCGTCTTGGCCAAGGCGCGCCAGAATTTGTCATCTTGCGTGCTCGCAAAGTTCACCCGCATAAAAGAACCAGGCCTGCGATCGGCATGGAACAAGGAACCGGGGGCCAACAGGTAACCGACATCGTGCATGCGCAGCGCCAGCAAATCGGTGTCCACCCCCACATCCACCCAGCCAAACAGGCCCTGCGGCGGCGCTACAAACTGGCAGCCGTGTGCCAGCGCCAGCTTCACACTGCGGCTGCGCGCGGCATCCAGCAGCTGAGACAAGCGTTCGGTGTGCCGCCGAATGGCGCCTTGCTCGAGGCACAGCGCCAGCGCTTTTTCAAACAACACAGGCGTGGTGAGCGTGGACAAGAGCTTGGTGTCCAAAAACGCGTCTTTCAAATCAGCAGGCACCGCCATGTAGCCCACGCGCCAACTGGGCGCGAGGATCTTGGCGTAGCCACTGACATAAATGGTTTTTTGCAGGCCATCGAGCACCGACAAGCGCAGCGCATGCGCCGGGGCCATGTGCCCGTAGGTGTCGTCTTCGACCACGTGAAAGTTGTAGCGGTGCGCCAAATTCACCAGCTGGTGGGCAACGGGTAACGACAAACCGTAACCCGTGGGGTTGTGCAAGACCGACACACTGACCATCATCTTGGGCGCGTGCAGCTGCGCATAGCGCTCGACCACCTCCAGGTCCGGCCCGGTCTCCAGACGCGGCACAGGCAGGATGCGCACCCCCAGGTTTTGCAAACGGGCAAATTCAATGGCCCAACCAGGCTCCTCCACCATCACGCAGTCACCGGGACGCAGCAAGGTGCGGCTGATGATGTCGAGCGCATGGGTCGCCCCCACGGTGGTGATCAGCTGCCCCGGCGTCGCATGCAGACCCAAACTCGCGAGCTTGGACGACAAAACTTCGCGCAAGCCGCTGTCGCCTTGCGGCTCACCGTAACGCAAAGAAGACTCGCGCAAAGCCGGGCTGGCTACCACTTTGCGCAAAGCTGCCGACAAAAAGTCGGCGTCCAGCCAATCCGCGGGGAACACGCCCATGCCCGGCTGCGGCTCGGCGCTGGGCTGATGGAACATGCCGCGAATCAAGCTCGCGGCGTTCACAGGCGGCGGACTGGGCAGCAGGCCCGCTGCCGCCAGCGATGCGGGCGGCGTGCGCTGCCCCCGATCCCGCACAAAAAAGCCCCGGTTCGGACGGGCCTCGACCCAGCCCTGCGCCACCAGCCAGTCGTAGGCGGCCACCACGGTGGAGGCACTCACACCATGCATCTGGGCACATTGCCGCACCGACGGCAAGCGTGCGCCCGAGACCAGCAACTGGTCACGCATGCGCGTCACAAAGCGCTGCGCGAGTTGCTCCGTCAAGGGCTGGCTGGATTCACGGCTGAGCAAGGACATGGGCGGCATGAAGATAAAAGTGTGCGGTCAAACGGGGCAATACAGTTTTCAAAATGATCTCGCAAACTGTACCGATACTGTACTCATTTTGTCACTACATTCACAGACATGACCTCTTCCGAACTCAGCGCCCTGTTGGTGCTCGCCACCGTGAGCAGCTTCACGCCCGGGCCCAACACCACCTTGTCCACCGCCATGGCCGCCAACCACGGCCTGCGCCGGGCCATGCGCTTTGTGTGCGCGGTACCTGTGGGCTGGGGCATTTTGTTCGTGCTGTGCGCCACTGGTTTGGGTGGCTTGGTCGTCGCTTTTCCGCCCTTGCGCTGGGGCATCGTGGTGTTGGGCAATGGGTATTTGCTGTGGCTGGCCTCGCGATTGTGGGGCAGCGGCAGCTTGCAGCAAGCCGACAGCGCCAAACTGCAGGTGGGCTTTGTCCAGGGCGTGGGTCTGCAGTTCCTCAACATCAAGGCCTGGATGCTGGCCTTGGCCATCGTGGCCGGCTGGGTGGCAGGGCGTGAGGACGCCACCGCCCGCACGCTGATGCTGCTGCCCATCATGGTGGCCTATGGGTTTTTCAGCAACCTGACCTACGCGGTGGCGGGCTCCATGCTGCGGCACTGGCTGGCGCACGGGCGTCGCTTGCTGGTGTTCAACCGCTGCATGGCCGTGGCGCTATTGGCCACTGTGGTCTGGTTGCTGAATGGTTTGCGTCAGGGGGCCTGATGAACAGCACGAAAAAAACGATGTCACCCGAAACCCAAGGCCTCTGGTTGGGTCTGCTGGGCGTGGTGATCTTTGCGCTCACCTTGCCCATGACGCGCCTGGCCACCGGCACGGTCGATGCACCGCAACTGTCGCCCTGGTTTGTGACTTGGGGTCGGGCCGCGCTGGCGGGTGTGCTGTCGGCGATTTACCTCTTGGCCGTGCGTGCCTCCTGGCCATCGTCCGAGCAACGCGGGCCTTTGTATTTGTCGCTGGCGGGCAATGTGATCGGCTACCCCTTGCTGCTGGGCTGGGCCCTGCGCCACGTCACAGCCAGCCACGCGGCCGTCATCACCGCCTTGTTGCCCCTGGCCACAGCCGCAGCCGCCGCTTGGCTCATGCACCAGCGGGCACGCTTGGGCTTTTGGGTTTTTGCGGCCCTGGGCAGCAGCTTGGTCGCGGTCTACAGCGTGCTGCGGGCCGCACAAATGGGGCACGGTTTTGGCCTGACCTGGGCCGACAGCCTGCTGCTCGGCGCGGTGGTCGCCGCGTCGCTGGGTTATGTGGCGGGCGCCAAAGTCACCGCCAGCCTGGGCGCTGAAAAGGTCATCAGCTGGGTCTGCGTCATGGCCCTGCCCATCACCCTGCCCGGCGCCTGGCTCACTTGGCCCACCCAACCGATCGCCACCACCGCGTGGTTGGCCTTGCTGTACGTCGGGGTTTTCTCAATGTGGGCCGGGTTTTTCGCCTGGTTTCGGGGCCTGTCCATGGGCGGTCCGCTGCGCGTGAGCCAGCTGCAATTGCTGCAGCCCTTCATCAGCATTCTGGCCGCCATCCCTTTGCTGGGAGAATCGCTGGATGCGATGACGCTGGGTTTTGCCTTGCTGGTCGTGCTCACCGTCTTCATGGGGCGGCGCATGGCCAACACCCCAGCCACCCGATAAACACACATCACGGAGCACATCAATGAATTGGACCCTGGCCCGACGCGCCGAAAAAATGAACCCCTCGGTGATCCGCGAGATCCTCAAGGTCACCGAAAAGCCCGGCATCATCAGCTTTGCGGGCGGCCTGCCCTCGCCCCTGACTTTCCCCATCGACGCCATGCGCGAAGCCAGCGAGCGCGTGCTGCGGGATGACGGCAAAGCCGCCTTGCAATACGCCGCCAGCGAAGGCTACGCGCCCTTGCGCGAATGGGTCGCGCAAGACCTGCTCAAGCAAGGCATGAAGATCAGCCCCGACCAAGTGCTGATCACCACCGGCAGCCAGCAAGGCCTGGACTTGGTGGCCAAAATCCTGATCGACGCGGGCAGCCGCATCTTGGTCGAAACACCCACCTACCTGGGCGCACTGCAAGCATTCACGCCCATGGAGCCTGTGGCCGTGTCGGTCAACAGCGACGACCACGGCGTGGACCCGGCCGACCTGCGCGCCAAAGTGGGCACCGGTGCCGACAAAGCCCGCTTTGTGTATTTGCTGCCCAACTTCCAGAACCCCACGGGCCGCACCATGACAGAAGAACGCCGCGCCGCCGTGGCGCAGGTGGCTGTCGAATGTGGCTTGCCCATCATCGAAGACAACCCCTACGGCGACCTGTGGTTTGACGCGCCGCCCGCGCCCTCACTCAGCTCACGCCACCCTGAAGGCAGCGTTTACCTGGGTTCGTTCTCCAAAATTTTGGCCCCCGGCCTGCGGCTGGGCTATTTGGTGGCGCCCAAGGCCCTGTACCCCAAACTGCTGCAAGCCAAACAAGCGGCCGACCTGCACACGCCCAGCTTTAACCAGCGCGTGGTGGCTGAAGTGCTCAAAGACGGCTTCATCGACCGCCATGTGCCCACCATCCGGGCGCTGTACAAACAACAGTGCGAAGCGATGCTCGCCGCGCTTGACCGCGAAATGGCGGGCCTGGGCCTCTCCTGGAACCGCCCTGTGGGCGGCATGTTCCTGTGGGTGCAACTGCCCCAGGGCCTCAAAGCCATTCCCCTGCTGGACAAAGCCGTTGAAAAAGGCGTGGCCTTTGTGCCGGGCTCAGCTTTTTACGCCGGAGCCGCCAACGAAAGCACCCTGCGCCTGTCGTTTGTGACCGCCACCGTCGACCAGATCAACACCGGTATGGCCGCGTTGGCGGCGGCGATCCGCGAATCACTCTGAGCACCTGATCTGGAGCACACGATGCAAGCCCGTCCTTTCCAACAAGTCGACGTCTTCACCGACACCGCCTTTCTGGGCAACCCGCTGGCCGTGGTGCTGGATGGCACGGGCCTGAGCGACGCCCAAATGCAAACCTTTGCCGCCTGGACGCAGCTGAGCGAAACCACCTTTATGCTGCCGCCCACGGCCGAAGGCGCTGCGGGCGGGGCCGATTACCGGGTGCGGATCTTCACGCCCGGGGCTGAGCTGCCCTTTGCAGGTCACCCCACACTGGGCACAGCCCACGCCTGGCTGAAGGCGGGCAACACGCCACGTCAAGCAGGCGTGCTGATGCAGGAATGCGGGGTTGGCCTGGTGACTTTGAAGCAATTTGGCGAGCGCTGGGCTTTTGCGGCACCAACGCTGACCCGCTCGGACATGTCCGCCAAAGACCTCGCCCCTGTCCTGGCGGCTTTGGGGCTGGACGCATCTGAAGTGATAGCCACCCAGAACCTGAACAACGGCCCGCACTGGCTGGGCCTGCTGGTGGACAGTGTGGACACGGTGCTGGCCCTGGAGCCCGATCATGCCGCCCTGAAAAAGCTGGGTACAAAAGTCGGCGTGGCGGCCAAGCGGCAAGCTGCTGACGGCGGCCTGATCCGCCGCGCCAACCGCGAAGCGCGGGCCTTCACGGCGTCCAACACCCGCATCACCAACGACCCGACCGACTTGGAAGTGCGCGCATTCGCCGCCCCCGTGGGCGTGACCGAAGACCCGGTCACGGGCAGCCTGAACGCGTCGCTGGCGCAATGGCTGGTGGCCGACGGCCACATGCCTGCCGCCTACAGCGCCCGCCAAGGCACGATGCTGGGCCGTGCCGGACAGGTGTTCTTGTCGCAAGACGCGCAAGCCCAGGTCTGGGTGGGTGGCGATGTGGTGGCTTGCGTACAAGGTTTTGTCACACTGTGATCCTGCAAACCCGGAACACCCCATGACGGAACTGCCCACACTGGCTCAAATTGAGGCCGCCACACACACCATTTACGCGGCATTTGGCGCCACACCCCAGTATTGCTGGCCAATGCTCAGCCAACGCTTGGGCACCGCCTGCTGGGTCAAGCACGAAAACCACACACCAGTGGGCGCCTTCAAGGTACGGGGCGGGCTGACTTATTTCGAACACCTGCGAAGCACCGGGCAATTGCCCCAAACGGTCATCAGCGCCACGCGCGGCAATCATGGCCAAAGCATCGCCTATGCCGCCGCACGGCATGGCGTGGCTTGCACCATCGTGGTCCCCAAGGGCAACTCCAGCGAGAAAAACGCAGCCATGCGCGCTTTAGGTGCCCACCTGATCGAGCACGGACACGACTTTCAGGCAGCCCGCGAACACGCGCAAGGCATGGCCC
>JBIKQY010000011.1:0-19501 GCA_044349465.1 Limnohabitans sp.
TGCAAGGGAGCCGTTGTTCAAAATCTCAATCGCCCCTTTGGGCACCACAAAGGCGCTTGCACGCGCAACCCTTTGTTGGATTTCTTCGGGTGTCTCACGCTGGCGCTGGGTCAGGCGCTGCACCAGAGTCGCGGGGTCGGCGGTGATGTGCACCACCTGCAAGCCCGGATGGCTTTGCAGGGCGTGCGGCAAATGGCCGCGTGAGCCGTTCACCAGTACCCAGTGCCCTTGTTGCAAGCGCGCCAGTTCGGTGTGCCTGATGCCGTAGTGCAAACCGTTGGCATGCCAATCCAGAGCAAAGGCGCCTTGGCGGCGCAAATGCTCAAAGCCCTCTGCATCGCTGGCTTCGTGCGCCTCACCGCCCGCTGACGCGGGTCGGGTGATGGTGCGCTGGGCCCAGTGCACTTGCATTCCGGGCGGCAGGTTTTCGCGCAACCAATCCAGCACGCTGTCTTTGCCCGCGCCCGAAGGCCCCATCACGTAAATCAGGCGCCGGTTCATGCGGACAAGGCCATGGTGTCGACCAACTCAAAATCGGCCCCCGCTTGGGGTTCCACAAACAAGGCCAGCTGGCCAAAGCGGCAGGTCGGCAGGCCCTTGAAGTGCTCGGTTGCCGCAGCTTGCACGGCGTCTTGGGCTTCTGGGGGCAGTTCGTTCAAGGGGCCCGTCAAAGACATGTGAAAGCGAAACTCGTCCAGCACCCAGGGGTAGCCCCATGCCAGCAACAAGCGGTCTTGTTCTGGCGTCAATGGGGCTTTGCGGCGGCGTGCCAAATCGTCCTCGCCCAGGGCTTGGGCCAGTGGGTGCAGTTCCATCACACAGGCCGCGGCGGTGGCCTGGATCTGCGAGAGGTCTCCTTGAGGCACCAGCGCCAAAAAGCTTCCCATGCGGGTGATGTGAAGCGGGGGCATGTCAAACGCGGGCAGGCGGTGGGCCAGATCGCGCAGGGCGCTTTGCACCGTGAGAAGGCTTCGTCCAGCGGCCAAGCGAAAGGGCGCTTTCAAGGTGGCGTGCCAGCCGTAGCGCCGGGGGTCGGCGGTGCAGGCCTGAAACGCCGTGGCCTCCACCCCGTCAATGACCGGCGGCGGGTAAGTGGTGCCACTGGCCGCGCAGCGGCCCAGCCAACGGCTACCGGCTTGCCACCAGTCACTGTGGACCTCGGGCACAAAGTACTCCGCGCAGCGGTAAGGGTTCAAATCAGTATCAAGGTTCATCGTGTTTCACCGTCAACGTCACGCGGTCGCCCGCAAACCAGGCCATGGAAAATTCGATGGGCACGCCCTGGGGGTCCAAATTCACACTGCTCACCAGCATCACTGGGCGCGTGCTGGATTGGCTGAGCCATCGGGCCACCTCTTTGCTGGGCAGGCGGGCGCTGATGCGGCTTTCTTGCCGTTGGTAATCGGCCACGCCCAGTTGCGCAAAGGCTGCGGTGATCGAGCCGCTGGACTGCACGATCTCGGCCAGGCCGGTAAAACGGGGCAGGGGAAAGTAGCGTTCGCTCACATGCAAGGGCTGGCCCGCGCCTTCGCCGAGCACCTGCAAAAACAGCAACGGGCTGTCAGGGGCCACTTGCAGGGCCAAGGCCTGATCGGCGTTGGCGGCCACCTCTTGGGCGTGCATGACCTGCAAGCCGCCACGCAAACCGGCTTGGGCCAGGCTTTGGCGGTGTCGGCTGCGTTTGCCCAAGGCCAGGTCGAAACTTTTTGATGTCACCCGCCTGATGTTTCCACCGGACCCGGGTTGGGGACCGACTTTGCTGCGTTACCTGCACGCCATGGCCGAGACCGTGGCCATTGCGTTTTTGGGAACATTGGTCTCGGCGATATTGGCTTTTCCACTGGCCTCATTGGCGGCCCGCAACACCAGAATTAACCTCGTGATGCACTTTTTGGCGCGCCGTACGTTTGACACTTTGCGTGGCGTTGACACGCTGATTTGGGCCTTGATCTGGATCAACGTGGTGGGTTTGGGTCCATTTGCCGGTGTGCTGGCCATCATTTGCTCCGACCTGGGCTCCTTTGGCAAGTTGTTTTCTGAGGCCATTGAGGCCGCTGATCGCAAACCGGTGGAAGGCATTACCTCCACAGGTGGCAGCCGCATTCAGCAGATTCGCTTTGGCATCCTCCCGCAAGTCTTACCGGTGTTCTTGAGCCAAGTGTTGTATTACTTTGAATCCAACACCCGCAGTGCCACCATCATCGGCATTGTGGGCGCTGGCGGCATCGGACTCATTTTGTCGGAGCAAATTCGCACCCTAGAGTTCCAGCAAGTTTCATTTGTCATTTTGATGATTTTGGTGACTGTCTCGGCCATCGACTGGCTCTGCTCAAAACTGCGTTTTCAGGTGATTGGTCAGCCCCAGCACTGATGGGCAATCATCTCCTTTGAGGCAGACGCATGGCTATTGGCTAAGGCTTATTGAGGCGGCTCAAAGGCGTGCACAAAAGCCTCTTGCTTGAGGGTTTCAATCGCACCGGGGCGGTGCTTGCGGACATGCTTCACGGCCTCGTCAGAGGTCCAACCCCAGGCTTTGAAAAGGGTGGCGACCAAGGTGCCGGATCTGCCCTTGCCGTGCGCGCAATGCACCAAGACCGGGCCTGAGCGCAAGGTTTGGGTCAAGGCCGGAATCAAGCGACACCATTGGGCGGTGACCGCCAAACTGGGAACGCCAAAATCCACCACGGGCAGTTGGTGCCAAGCAATCCCGTGCAATCCCAAATGGTGCGAAAGGCTTTTGGCACCCAAGCGTTCGAGCTCAGCGGTGTCAAGCAAACTCACCACCGTGCAAATGCCATGCTGTTTCAAATACGCAATGTCTGCGACCAAAATTTCTTCGGGTGCAGCGGCGGCATCACCCCCGCCAGGGCAAGAAGACAGGGCGATCTGGCCGTGCCAAGGCGTGGGCACGAAATCCATGTCAAGCGATGAAAGGTTTTTGCTGTTCACTTTGTTTTTGTAACGTAGGTGTGCGACGCCCAAATGACAGTAAGCAAAATCGGTTGACAAAGCAATACTTTGCCCTTGGTGGTCCACAAATTGCGCCTGCCCGCTGTGCATGTGCAACCACGCAAGTGCACATGTTCGCGAAGGCGCGACCGTGGTGTCCACCTCGACCCGCAACTTCCCCAGTCGTTTGGGCAAGAACACCAACCTGTTCTTGGCCATTGCTGAGTTGGCCGCCATTGCGTCCAAGCTGGGCCACATCCCCATCGTGGCCGAGTAGCACTAAATCATGCGCATCGTTAACAAAGAAGGAGCCGCGATCTACAAGACCCTGAACTTCAACCAGATTGGAGTGGATGTGGAGAACGCGAAGGGCATGAAGGCCTGATCCTAAGCGTTGATTCGCTGAGACCAAGAAACGGTCCCGGGAGCGATTCCGGGGCCGTTTTGCTTGAGGTGCTGCAAGCAGGGACGGCGTGATTGCGCCCAACTCGCCGCTCAAGGCAGGGGTGACTGCACTGGTTGAGGCCCAAGCGGCTGGCAAAGTGCAAGCGGGTAAGACACAGACCGAGCCACCGCTTATCTCGCCAGCACGCGGGCCGCCGCTGTGTGCTGAGGCCGATTCGCAGGGCGTCAGGCTGCGCCTGCTGTTGCCCAAGAGTGGGAGAGTCGGCCATGCTCATGGCCTCGGCCAGGCGCCTGGGGGGGCGCCGCCGGCAACTTCCGCACCGAGAGGTCAAAAGTAATGTTGTTCGCCACGTTCAGGTGTGGAAACAGCGCGTAGTTCTGAAACACCATGGCAATGCCGCGTAGCTCCGGCGGCAGGGCGGTGACGTCTCGGCGGTCGATGAGCACTTGGCCGCTGGTGGCCGTCTCCAGCCCCGCAATGAACCGCAAGGTGGTGGATTTACCGCAGCCGGACGGACCCAGCAGCCCGCAGAAGCTCCCGGCGCGATGTCCAGTGTGATTCCCTCCAGCGCGGTGGTGTCGCCCCAGTGCTTGGCCACGTCGACCCGCTGATTGTTTGACATACCAACATGAAGAGGGCGGCGATGTGACGGTCAGACGAGTGTTAGTCCTATGCGCACCGTATGCGCGCTGCATCAACGCCAGCAGACAAAGCCTGTGCCGGTCCCCGTGCCGCCGGCCGAGCGGTAGCAGGCCACCTGCTCGAGCAACTCTGCCTTCAGTCCCGCGCCCTCCAGCACGCCGGCCGTGGTGATCCAGTTCTTGCACTCCGACGTGCCGGCCTGGAACAGGCGTTCGTCGATGCCCGTCAGGTACTCCGAATCTCCCGCGACGATAGCTTTCAGAAAGGCAATGTCGAACAGCTCGTCGATCACGAAGTGGCTGAGGCCCCCCGAGCCAAACACGGCCACGCGCGCATCGCTGTCCCAAGCCTTCAGCGCGCGCCCGATCGCACGGCCGAACTCGTAGCAGCGGTGTGCGGTAGGCTGGTTGGGCGGGTAGAAGGTGTTCAGGATGACCGGCACATGCGGGATGACCTGGTCGTCCATGATGTTGCGGTAGATGAAGCCGAAGGCATGTGGCGCGCCGGTGGAGAAGCTGATCTTCTGGTCCGCCTCGCGCATCCACTGGGAGTGCGCGACGTCAAAGCCGTCGGCCACTGTTTTCTTGATGAGGTGCAGGCCCAGCTGCGGATGGCCGGGGTGGATGAGCGTCCGCGGTGGCGCATGGCCCGCCTCGGCCAGGTGGATGCCGGCGGGCATGCGCACCGCCTGCTCCTCGCGCGCCGGGCAATTGGGCACCTCGGCGCCCCAGTAGATGGTCATGGCCGGCATGATGTCTTCCACGAACAGTTCATGCTGGTCGTTGCCGATGATCACCGCCAAGTCGGGCTTCACTTCACGGTAAACCGACGCCATCCGGGCGACTGCCGCATTGGCGCGCCCCATGCGCACCGTCTTCTCTTCCACCGAAAGCCAGCGCTCGATGCCCTCGGGCTCGCGCAGGGCCAGCAGCTGCGGCCATGTGTAGGTGTTCCCGCGGAAATGATGGGCCGGGTTTTTTTCATCAGCCGCGATGCGCAGACGCCATTTCCCCGGCGGCGTGTGCAGCTGCGGCGTGTGGGAAAGGGCCATGCCCAGGACGATGTTTGCCATTCTTGCCTCTTTCGCGGAAAGGGAGTTCGGGTTATTCCTAGCTTGCCTTGACTATACATCAGTTACGATATGCGATTCAAAAGTCTTGTAATGTGAGACGTAATTGGGAATAGGACTGCACTGAACCATGAAACTCATCACCTACCGAAGCGAACGCGGCGACCGCCTAGCCGCCCAACTCAACGCAACGCACGCCGTCGATCTTCTCGATGCAGCGCAGCGCAGGGGCTCGGCGTCGCCGGACAGCTTTGCCTCGATGCTCGCGCTCATCCGTGGCGGTGACGCGGCCCTGGTCGATGCCAGGGCCCTGGCGGCCGCTGCCGATGACAGGGACATACTCACCATGGCAGGCCTCCAGCTGCTCGCCCCGCTGCCCTTGCCCGAGCAGATCCGCGACTTTGCGAACTACGAGCTGCATGTGCGGCAAGCCCTCCAGTCCTCCATGCGCCTGCGCTCGATGAACGAGCTCGACCCGGTGGCAGCGCTGGCGAAGCACCAGGCCAGCGGCATGTTCAGCATTCCTCCCGTCTGGTATGAGCGCCCGCTGTACTACAAGTGCAACCGCTTCAGCGTCGTCGGGCCTGGTGCCGACATCGAGTGGCCTAACTTCTCCCAGCGCATGGACTATGAGATGGAGCTGGCCGTCATCATCGGCAAGCAGGTGAAGAACCTCACGGTGGAAGAAGCCATGGACGCCGTCTTCGGTTACACCATTTACAACGACTTCAGCGCACGCGACGCTCAGGCCCAGGAGACCTCCTTTCGCATGGGCCCGGCCAAGGGCAAGGACTTTGACACCGGCAACGCCATGGGCCCCTGCATCGTCACGCGCGACGAGATCGCTGACCCGTATGCGCTGGCCATGCGCGTCAGCGTGAACGGCAAGCCGCGCTGCGAGACGGTGTCGGGCGGCATGCAGCACGACATTGCGCGCTGCATCAGTTTCCTTTCGCAGTCCGAGACGCTGTACCCCGGCGAAGTCCTCGCCATGGGCACGGTGGGCAATGGCTGCGGCTATGAATCCCTGACGTTTCTGGACGACGGAGACGTCGTTGACATTGAAGTCGAAGGCATCGGCCTGCTGCGAAACCAGCTGGTCAAACACAAGGAGTTGACATGACCACCACCCACCTCATCCCCGGCGCCACCATCGGCCGCCGCGCGCTGCTCAAGGGCGGCACCTGCACCGCCGTGGTGGCCTTCGGCTTTGGCGCAAGCCACGCGCAGGCGCTCACCAAGATCACCATCACCTACCCCACGCGCTCCGGCGCCACCTGGCCGATGTGGATCGCCAAGCACGCCGGCATCTACGCCAAGCACGGCCTGGACGTCACACTGGAATTTGGCGTCCACCCCGCCGGCATCGCCATGCTGGTGAGCGGCCAGGCGCAAATGGTGAACTACAGCATTGAGCAGGTGCTCACGGCCTCCGCCCGTGACCCGGCCATGGTGATCATGGGCAGTTCGCTGAGCAAGGGCAACTTTGCGCTGATGGCCAACAAGGGCATCAACAAGATCGAGGACCTGAAGGGCAAGCGCCTGGGCATCGGCCGCCTGGGCGACACGCTCTACGTCTACACGCTGGACCTGCTGCAGAAGTACGGCATGAACGCGCGTGACGTGCAGTGGGTGCCCACCGGCACTGACTCGACGGCGCGCTCGCGTATGTTGCAACTGGGGCAGCTGGACGCGGCGCTCACCGTGGCGCCCGCTTATTTCAAGCTGGAAGAAGTGGGGCTGAAGACGCTGGATGTCCTGCTCAATCATGCGGACATCTTCGTCAGCACCGGCTATGTGTTCAAGAAGAGCTGGGTCAAAGACAATCCCACGGTGCCCGCCAAATTGATCATGGCGCACACCGAGGCCATCGCACGCTTCTATGAAGACAAGTCCACGGCGGTGCAGGCCTACCAGGCCGCCGACCCGCAGCAGGGCCCGGCCGATATCTCGCGCCTGTATGACATCTACAAGAGCAAGGAAGTGCTGGACCGTGTGCCGCTGCTGCAAAAGGCAGCAATCTCTTCGGCGATGACGAGGCTGGTGGACGACGTGCCCAATCTCAAGACCTTCGACCCGGCCACGGTGATCGACATGTCGGCTGTGCGCAAACTGATTTCGGAAGGTTACTTCCGCAAGGTGTTCGGGCCGGGGATTGAGGCTGAAGAGCAGCGCAAACTGGCAACATCTTATTGAGTGATTCCCGGTGCCCTGCTCACGCCCCTGGTGAGCCGCGCCGTTGTTCCACCTCGATGGCATGCGCGCAGCGGGTCATCGCCGTCACAACCTTCACCGGCGGCCGCGGCCGCAACGAGCCCGTGGGCGCAACCAGCGATACCACGCCGATCAGGGCCTTGCCTTCATCAAACACGGGCACGGAAACGCCGCCGATGCCGTGGCCCGTGTCCAGCTCATATTCAGCGCCGAACTTCGGCCAATGCTTCAGCTGCGCGCCCTCGGGCAAGGGCGCGCCGTCCTTGCCCGCGGGCGCCAGCGCCACCGACAGCCGCGCGGCCGGGGAATGCGGCAGGCTGAGGAAGGTCGCCGCGCGCACGGTGATGGACGTGGTCTGCGCGCTGATGCACAGCAGCACCACCGCCCCTTGCGGCACCGGCACCGACAGGATCACGGTCTGCTGCAGTTCGTCACGCAGCCGCTTGAGGTGGGGCGTGGCCAGCTCGCCGATGCTGTTGTCGCGCGTGGCGGCGCGCGCCAGGCGATGCAGTTTCCAGCCAAAGGTGTAGCCCTCCTGCGCGCCCTTGGCCACGAGGCCGAGCGCCAGCAGCGTCTGCAGGTGCCGCGACACCTTGGCCTTGGTCATGTCGAGCTGGCGGGCCAGGTTGTTAACTCGCGCCGCGCCGTCGCCGTCGGCGATCGCTTCCAGGATCTGCAGCGCGACTTCAACGCTTTGCACGGTCCCCGAGCGCACCGGTTTGGCCTCAATCACCGCATCCAGCTTGTCTTGCATGTCACAACCCCGTCTCTTAAATTGAGTCAATTGTCGCCGCTTTGCGTACATCACTCATCAAAATTTTGGGTTAACCCTAATGTAAATAGTTCTTCATCATGTCACACTATAAGAAACGCATGTCTTGCATTGTGAGACAGTTTACACGGGCCAAACGAATTTTGACAGGAACCGAATCATGGGTCTTCGCACCGGCAAGCAATACATCGAATCCCTTCGCGACGGACGCCATGTCTATCTGGAGGGCCGCAAGGTCAAGGACGTGACGGTCGACCCGCGCCTGGGCCTCACCGCGCAAACCGTGGGCGAGCTCTACGACATGCAGCACAACCCTGAATTCCGCGACCTGCTGACCATGGACGGCCCCGATGGCGAGCGCATGCCCATCGCCTGCATGCAGCCCAGGACCATTGCCGACCTGGCCCGCCGCCGCCAGGCCATGAAGGTCTGGTCTGACGCCACCTGCGGAATGTTCGGGCGGACTCCCGACTTCATGAACGTGGGCATCGCCACGCTGGCCTCGGCCGCCTCGGTGTTCGACAACTCGGCCAGTGGCCGTGCGTTGTCCAGCAATGTGCTGGCCTACTACAACCGGCTGTGCCGCGAAGACATCACCATGACGCACATCCAGGTCAACCCGGCGGTGGACCGCTCCAGGCAAGTGTTTCAGCAGGCCAAAGACATTGCGCTGAAGATCGTCAAGGAAACTGATGCCGGCTTCTACGTCAACGGCATGCGCCTGGTAGGCACGCTGGCTCAGTTCGCCAACGACATCGTGGTCATGCCGTCGGTGGTGGTGAACAACGACGACAAGGCTGGCGACTATGCTTTTGCCTTCGTCACGCCCGTGGCGGCGGACGGTGTGCGAATCATCAGTCGCCCGTCGGTGGTGCCGCAGAACCCCGGTCACTTCCTGGACCACCCGCTATCGCTGCAGTACGACGAAGGTGACGCGGTGATCGTCTTCGAGAACGTCTTTGTACCCTGGGAGAACACCTTCATCTTCCGCGACCCGGCTATGTGCAACGCGGTCTACAAGCAGACCTTCCTCGCCGAACATTACTCCCACCAGACCATGACGCGCGCGCTGGCCAAGGCCGAGTTCATGGCGGGCCTGGCCTGCAAGATGGCCGCCGCCACCAAGGTGGACGTGTTCCCCAACGTGCAGAGCCAGCTGGCCGAACTGCTCATCCACGTGGAGACCCAGCGCGCGCTGCTGATGCAGAGCGAGCAGCTGGCCGTGCTCACCGGCTTTGGCACCGTGGCGCCCAGCAAGATGGCGCTGCAGGCCGCGCAGCTGCACTTTTATGAGCGCTACGCCGGCATGATCGACTGCGTGCGCACCATCGGCGCGGGCAACCTGATCGGCGTGCCCTCGTATGCGGAGCTAAGCGGAGAGATCGGCCCGCTGGTCAAGGAATACATGGGCACGGCCACGCTGGAAGCCGACGAGCGCATCCAACTCACGCGCCTGGCCGCCGATGCGTCCTTCTCCGCCTTCTCGGGCCGCCAGGCGCTGTACGAGCGCTACTACCAGGGCGACCCAGTGCGCAAGACCTGCAGCTACTTTTTTGACTACCCCAAGCAGGAACTCACCAGCCGCATCGACCGCGTGCTGGAGAAGCAGCGCAACAAGGCGCGCCAGCTCGCCGGCTGATCCCACACCCGACACCTCCATTCACCCAAAACCTTCCCAAAGGAACGCTCATGAAACTCGGAACTATCCGCCTGAACGGCAAGCAAGTCACCATCGCCCGCGTGGACGGCAACCAGGCCGTGGCCGTTGACGTGTACGACATGGAAGACCTCATCATTTCCGGCAACGCGGGCCTGGATAAGGCCGCCCATGCCATAGAGGCGGCCAGGACGGGCAAGGCGCCCATCATCGACGTGAGCGCCGCCGACTGGCTGGCACCCAACCCGCGCGCCTCCAAGATCCTGGGCTGCGCGGTGAATAACAACGAGCTGAACCAGCGCGCCTTTCGCCCAATGAAGTCGCCCATGTTCTTCACCAAGGGCCGCTCGGCCCTGACCGGCCACAACAAACCCATCGTGTTGCTGGAGCGCCATGGTCGCTCCATCCCGGAGCCCGAGCCCGTCGTCGTGTTCGGCAAGCTGGCCAAGGACGTGCCGCAGGAAAAAATCATGGACTACGTCTTTGGCTACACGCTGACCAATGATGTGACCGCCAGCGGCATCAAGTTCGGCGAGGACTCCATCGCTCTGAATATGGACCCGAAGTTCACCGCCCCGCACCACTTCGCCTGGCGCGAGCGTTTCGGTGACAACGACAACTACGTCTACTTCGTCTACCACGCCCGCTCCAAGGCGGCCGACACCTTCGCCGCAATGGGCCCCTGGCTCACCACCAAGGACGAAGTGAAGGACCCGAACAAGCTCACGATTCGCGGCTACGTAGACGGCGACATGTACTGCGAGGACAGCACCGCCAACTACTTCTTTCCGGTGGAGCGCGTGCTCCACGAGGCGAACCTGTGGTTTACGATGGAACCGGGCGATTGCGTGCATTGCGGAACGGCGTCTAAGGGCACCCCGAAGCACCCCAAGGGCAACATCGGCACCTTCCTGTCGGGCTATGCGAACACCGAGGTCGAGGTTGAAGGCTTGGGCCGCCTGTTCAACACCATCGAAAACCGCAAGTGAATGAGGCAAGGCAAATGAACCTGACGCCCAAGGTCGAGATCGACCGCATGACCTACCGCTACTGGATGGAACGCGAGGAGCGCGAGTTCGTTGCCTTCGCGGATGTCTCGCTCAACATCGCCGAGGGCGAGTTCGTCTGCATCTGCGGCCCAAGCGGTTGCGGCAAGACGACTCTGCTCAACATTGTGGCGGGCCTCCTGACCTATGACGAGGGCAGCCTGCGCGTGGGCGGTGTGCGCGTCAATGGCCCGGGTGTCAGCCGCTCGATGGTGTTCCAGCACGCCAGCCTGCTGCCCTGGCGCACCGTGGCCGGCAACGTGCGCTACGGCATGGAGATGCAGCGGCGCTTTGACCGCAAGACCATGGACGAGCGCACAGGGCAGTTCGTCAGGATGGTGGGCCTGGGCGGCTTTGAAAGCAGCTACCCTTCCGAGTTGTCCGGCGGCATGCAGCAGCGGGTGAATCTGGCGCGTGCGCTGGCTACCGACCCGGAGGTGCTGCTGCTGGACGAGCCATTCGCCGCCCTTGACGCGCAGACGCGGGAGCTGATGCAGTCCGAGCTGCTGAAGATATGGTCGCGCGCTGGTAAGACCGTGCTCTTCATCACCCACCAGATTGACGAGGCAGTGTTCCTGGCCGACCGCGTGGTGGTGATGGGCACGCGGCCGGGCCGCATCAAGGGCGAGTTTGAGGTGCCCTTCGAGCGCCCGCGCTCGCTGGCCGTCAAGCGTGCCCCGGCGTTCCTGGCCACCTGCGACCAGATCGCTGGACTGATCGACAATGAAGCCGCGCGCATCAACGTGGTCAGCACGGATTGAATGGATACATGTCATGACGCAAACCTTCTCACCTGATGACGCGCCGGTGATCGCTCCACGCCCTCGCGCCATCAGCTTCTACCGCCGCCATGAAGCAACCATCCTGCCGGTGGTCGGCATGCTCACCGTGCTGGCGCTGTGGCAGCTGTGCTGGAGCATGAAGTGGATATCGCCGCTGTTCTTCAGCGGCCCTTCGGCCATAGCGGCGAAGTTCATCGAGCTGGTTTCAACCGGCGAACTTCAGCGCAACGCGCTGTTCAGCGGCCGCAGTTTCCTGGCGGGCTTCGTGCTGGCCATCCTCGTCGGCGTGCCGCTGGGCATCGCCATCGGCTGGTATCGGCGGCTCAACCTCGCGCTGAACCCGCTGATCAACGCTTTTTATGCCACGCCGCGCATCGCGCTGTTCCCGCTGATCATCATCTGGTTCGGCATCGGCAGCGGCTCGGCGATCTTCCTGGTGTTCCTGGCGGCAGCCATGCCGATCCTGATCAACACCATCGCCGGCGTGCGCAACATCGATGCCGACCTGCTGCGCGCCGCGCGTGCCTTCTGCGCCACCGACCGGCAGATCTTCCTGACCGTGGCCATGCCCTACTCGGTGCCCTTCATCCTGACGGGCGTGCGGCAGGCTGTTGCGCACGGTCTGATCGCGGTGATCATCGCCGAGCTGACCGCCGGCAACCAGGGCATCGGCTTCATGATCTCTTACGCCGGCCAGACCTTTGCCACCGATACGCTGTTGGTGGGCGTGCTGCTGACCTCGTTTGCCGGCATGTTTCTCGGCTGGATCACCGAGCGGCTGCAGGGCTACTTTCAGCGCTGGCGTCCGGCGCAGAAGTAAGGTGCCGCCATGAACCTGCCAAAGATCGACCCGCGCGAGCTGCGCCAGGTGCTGGGCGCCTTCGTCACCGGTGTGACGGTGATCACCACCATCGACGCGGCCGGCCTGAGTCACGGCCTGACGGCCAATTCGTTCAGCTCGGTCTCGCTGGACCCGCCGCTGGTGCTCTGGAGCCAGGCGCTCACCGCATACAGCCACCCGGTGTTCCGAGACGCCGAACGCTTTGCCGTCAACATCCTGGCGGACGACCAGATCGACGTGTCCAACCGATTCGCCAGGGCAGGTGCGGACAAGTTCGGCCTGACGCGTGTGCGCGCCGGGCGAGGCGACGTGCCGTTGATCGAAGGCTGCTCGGCCTACTTGGAGTGCCGCCGCGTCGCGGGCTACCCGGCAGGCGACCACATGATCTTCATCGGCGAGGTGGAGCGCATCGAGCGCACTGGCCGCCGTCCATTGGTCTTCGGCAGCGGCAAATACCTGATCGCGCAGCCTCATGACTTTGGCATGCTGTCGGCGGACCAGACGTCTTCAAATCGCTCGCGCCTTCAGGCGGTGCGCATGGCCACGCACGCGGCCGTGGAATTGTCGGCGCAGCTTGACGAGACGATCGGCCTGGCGGTGTGGGGCAACCATGGGCCCACCGTCGTGCACTGGGAGTTGTCCAAGCAGCCGGTAAGCCTCAACCTGCGCGTGGGTGCAGTGCTTCCGATGCTCGGGTCGGCGACAGGGCTGGCCTTCGCGGCCTGGCTGTCGGCGGCAGAGACCAGTGCATTCGTCGCTGCGGACCTGGCTTTGGCCGGTGGCGCCACGAGCCAGTCGCCCGTGCACGACAGCGAGTCGCTGGAGACGGCGCTTACAGGCATCCGGGCTTCAGGGCTGGCCACGTTAACCACGGTCTCCAACTTCTTGGACCGCTCGGCCGTCTCGGTCAACGCCATCAGCGCACCGGTTTTTGACCGCTGTGGCCAGATCCTGCTCGCGTTGACCGCACTGGGTGAAAGCGACAAGCTCGACATCAGCCCCGAGGGCCGCGTCGCCCAGCCGCTGAAGACCTGCGCCGCGCAGCTGACCCGGAGCATCAGCTCGCGCTGACGCACTGACGCCTCTCCCCGATTGCCTTCTACAAAGACTTTATTGATGAACACCATTCAAACACAGGTGCTGATCGTGGGCGCCGGCCCCGTTGGCCTGACCCTGGCCATGGACCTGGCGCAACGCGGCGTGCAGGTACTGGTCGCGGAGATCCGCCACCAGGGTGAGCTGCCCAACGTTAAGTGCAACCATGTCTCGGCCCGCTCGATGGAAATCTTCCGTCGCCTCGGCGTCTCCGGGACAGTGCGCGACGCCGGGCTACCGTCTGACTACCCCAACGACGTGGCCTATCGCACCAGCGTGACAGGTGCCGAACTCTCGCGCATCCCCATCCCCGCGCGCAAGGACCGCTACACCGCCACCGGCGGGCCGGACACGGGCTGGCCCACGGCCGAGCCGCCGCACCGCATCAACCAGATCTACCTGGAGCCCCTGCTCTTCGCGCATGCGAAGGCGTCGCCCAACCTCACCATCCTCAACCGCACGCGCATCGACGATGTGGGGCAGGACGTTGACGGCGCATGGGCCGACGGCGTCAACCTGGACGACGGCGGCACGCTGCGCATTCGCTGCGACTATTTGATCGGCTGCGACGGTGGCCGCTCCATGGTGCGCAAGAAGATCGGCGCGCAACTGCACGGCACAGAAGTGGTCGGCCGCGTGCAGTCCACGTACTTCCGCGCACCTGCTCTGCTCGGCCTGCTCAAGCATGCGCCGGCTTGGGCCACCTTTGCCTATAACACGCGGCGCTGCGGCAACGTTTACGCGATCGACGGCAGGGAAACCTGGCTGCTGCACAACTACCTGCACGCCAGCGAGATGGACTTCGAGGCGGTGGACCGTGACTGGGCCATCCGAGAAATCCTCGGCGTCGACAAAGAATTCGAGTACGAAGTCATCTCGAAAGAAGACTGGATCGGCCGCCGCCTGGTGGCCGACCGCTTCCGCGACCGGCGCATCTTCATCTGCGGCGATGCCTCGCACCTTTGGATCCCCATGGCGGGCTACGGCATGAATGCCGGCATTGCCGACGCGATGAACCTCTCTTGGCTGCTGGGCGCACGCATCCAGGGCTGGGCCACCGACGCCGCGCTGGACGCCTACGAGGCCGAGCGCCAGCCCATCACCGAGCAGGTGTCCAACTTCGCAATGAACCATGCCATCGCCCTGCAGCGCGAGCGCGAGGGTGTGCCTCCTGCCATTGAGGCGCGGGGCCCGCAGGGAGATGCGGCGCGCAAGACGGCCGGGCAGGCGCTGTACGACCTGAACGTCCAGCAGTACTGTTGCGCGGGGCTGAATTTCGGCTACTTCTATGACCACTCGCCGGTGATTGCCTATGACGGCGAAGCCGCGCCGGCCTACAGCATGGCGAGCTTCACACCTTCCATCGTGCCGGGCTGCCGCACGCCGCACTTCTGGCTGGGTGATGGACGCTCGCTGTATGACTCACTGTCGGCAGGCTACACGCTGCTGCGCACAGACCGCACAGTGAACGTCGACGCGCTGCTGGCGGCGGCCAGGCAGCGCGGGGTGCCGTTGGCTGTGCTGGACATCTCGCCTGAAGAGGCCGGGCCTGTGTACAACCGCGCGCTCGTGATCTCGCGGCCCGATCAGCACGTGGCGTGGCGCGGGAATGCCGTTCCCGACGATGCGCTTTCCCTCATTGACCGCTTGCGAGGGGCTGCAGCGCCGGCCTGAAGCGGCAGACCCCTGCGCTACTCCGGTTATTTTTTCAAATGGCGTGCTGTCCAGCCAGGGACGTGGTCCATGCGCCATTGCCACCACCTTGGCACGGGCTTGATGGCACGCTGCACGTAGTACGGCACCATTGGGCTGAACCAGTCCCACAGGCGGCGCAACTCGGCTTCAGGTTCGTCGTGCAAATCCACCCGCAGATCGACCACGGGGAAGGGCTGATCCCCATAAACCAACAGGGCCGCCGAGTTTTGCCCTTCGGGCTGTCCCCCGGCATCGCGCCCGGCCTCCACAGCGCGCACCAGCCTTTCGGCCAAGACCTGATCGGTCCCATCTTCAAAGGCCTTGGCCATGGCCTTGACAACGCCTTCGCCCGCGAGCACATTGCCTGCAACGGCAAAGCCGTCTCCCACGATGTGCCCTGCCCAGACTGGGTTTTTTTCCCCCGTGAATGCGTGGGCACGCCCATACACATCCACCACCGCAATTTGTCGGGTTTGGGGATAAGGATCAGAAGCCAGCAATTCGTCGACGATTTTTTCAGCCGACAACGCTGACGCCATCAACCGCTTCGCAATGGGCAACAAATAAGGGTTGGCCACCGCCTGCAGCGATGCGGCTCCGCGCTGGGGCACCACCACAGGACAACGCACACCCACATTGGGGGAATATGTGGCTATGCCAACGCCGTATTCACCGGTTTTGGGGCAACGCGCAACGATTGAATATGTCATCCATTCACTCCATGCGAATACCGGACTCGGCCGACATTCTTTTGTAGGTTTCAAATTCGACCATGGTCAACTTGCCCAGGGCTTCGGGACTGCCAGGCCGCGTGATGCAACCCGTGCCTTCAATACGCCGCACCACATCAGGGTTGGCCAGAATCTTCAGCAACTCGGTAGACAAGCGCTGGATCAGCGCCTTGGGCGTACCTGCAGGCGCATACAGCGCATTCCAGGATGTGAAGTTCAAGCCGGTCAGTCCCTGTTCGTCAAGCGTCGGAATGTCTGGTGCTGTGGATGCTCGGGCTGGCGATGAGATGCCAAAAATCTTCAACTTGCCATCTTTGGCAAGGGGCAATTGGGTGGGCAGCGTGCCAAAGTAAATCTGGATGCGGTTGGACAACAAATCAGCATTGACCTGCGGTGCCCCTCGGTAGGGAATGTCTGCGATTTTGGTCCCTGTCAGCCGGGCCAGGGACAGACACGCAAACTGATTGCTCGAGCCATTGCCATGGTGCCCACAATTGAGTTTGCCAGTGTTGGCCTTGACGTAGGCTAGAAAATCGTTGGCGGTCGTGCCCGGAATTGACACGTGCCCCGTCAGCACGATGGGCAACTCGGCCACATAGCCGATTGGCTCGAAATCCTTGGGGCCATAAGACACATTTTTGTTGAGTGCAGGCGTGGCGGCCGTGGGCGCGCTGCCCCCCATGATCAAGGTGTAGCCATCTGCTGGCGCTTTGGCTACAAATGTGTGCGCAATGGCTCCGCTGGCCCCCGTGCGGTTTTCGACCACCACCGATTGCCCCAGCGCCCTGGACAACTCGTCAGCCACGATGCGACACAGCAAATCTGTGATGCCGCCTGCGGGGTAAGGCGAAACAATCGTCAGTGACTTGCTGGGCCAAACGTCACTCGCATGGGCTCCCCAGGAACTGGCCAGAGATCCTGCGCCGACCACCAGGGTCTGACGCCGTGACCACAGTTTTTTAAGCATGGTGTTCACTTTCTTGAAATTGATTTCATAACTCTAAACAACAAAAAATTTAAGTCAACGGAAATCATAGAAAAAATCCATTCAAATTACAATGAAACGATTTCATGATGGAACCTTTCATGCCCAAGGCCCCCGACAAGCCTGCTGCGCCCGTTTCGGTGTCCGATGTGGCCCGACTTGCCGAGGTCTCACCCGCCACGGTGTCGCGTGCCTTCAACAACCCTGGTCTTTTGGGCGCGCCCACACTGGAGCGCGTCCAACGTGCCGCCAAGCAATTGGGTTATCAGCCTTATGGGCTGGCGCGCTCATTGCGCAGTCGTCGCTCCATGGTGGTGGGGATCGTCATGCCTTCACTGCGCTATGCCTACTACTCAGGCACGCTGGAGCTGTTGCAAAGTTTGCTGGCCCGCGAGGGCTATACCTTGCTGCTGAGTTCTTCCAACCACGACCCACAAATCGAACTGGAAGGTGTTCGAGCCATGATGTCGCAGGGCGTTGATGGGGTCATCTTGTTCGGACGCCCCTTGAACGATGAGAGTGCGCCCCTGTTGGCGCAGCGCGGTGTACCGCACATCCGTTGCTGGGCCGCTTTGCCCAACGAAGCCTCTGTGGCTTTTGACCACAGCGCGGCCATGGCCGATGTGGTCGAGCACCTGGTGGCTTTGGGGCACCGCCAATTCGCCATGGTCATGCCATTTGTGGCCTTGGGTGATCGCTTTCGCGGTCGCCTGACCGCCATTCGCGAAACGCTGGCCAAGCATGGTCTGGCCATTGCCAATGACGCCATCGTCGACGATGGCGGACTGGATGCCGAAGCCGGGCGGCTGGCCTATCAAGCCTTGCAAGCAAGAGGCGTCCAAGCCACCGCCGTGATTTGCAGCAACGACCTCATTGCTGCGGGTGTCATTTTGGCTTGTCAAGCTTGTGGCTTGCAGGTACCAGCGGATGTATCGGTCACAGGCTACAACGACTCAGGCTTGGCACGCGCCTTCGAGCCCGCCATCACATCCGTCGACACCCCGGTCGATGTGCACGCCCAGGAAGTGGCTCGCGTCATGCTCGCTGTCTTGCGCCATGAAACAACCGCCCCAACGATCCGGCTGCCCACCCACCTGCAAGTGCGCCAAAGCACTGGGCCTGCACCACGAAAGCTGTGATTGCAAAATATTTGCGAATCAAAATTAAGGGCCGGCGTTTTTAAAGATGATTGACGTTGCCATCCTCCAGATACAGGCCGGCAATGCCCTCTTTGCCCCAGCCCCCGGGGGCTGCAGCGAGAATCCGCCGATACCAAGATCGACGAAGTCTTACCGCTGTTGTTCCCGATCTGCGGCGGCCAGATGCACATCATCGCGTTCATCACCTGCAGCGCCGACATCCGGCGCCTCATGTTGATCCTTGAAAAAACGACTCACGCCTTCAGTGCGGCCTTGACCTGCTCGATGCGGTCTTGACCCCAGAACATTTCTTCGCCTACAAAAAAGGTCGGGGCGCCAAACACGCCGCGCTCCACGGCCTTCATCGTCACAGCCTTGAGTTGGTCTTTGGTGGCTTGCTCATTCGCCATGGCCAGCAAGGCCGCTGCGTCAAATCCGGCGTCGGTCAACACCTGCCCCACGATGACCGGGTCGTTCATATTGAGGGAGTCCACCCAAATCGCTCGGTACACCACATCCATGAAATTCTGCATGCGCGGGTCCTTGTTCATTTGCAATGCGGTCACCATCCGCATCAGCGTGGTCGTGATGATCGGGAAGTGGGGATTCGTGTTCAAGGGCACGCCATACCCATCGGCAAAGCGCTTGAAGTCCACAAAGACATACCTGCCCTTGGCGGGCACAGTCATGGGCGAGGAATTGCCCGTGGCCTGAAACACCCCACCCAGCAGCATGGGCAGCAAGTTGGCCGAGGCCCCGGT
Source organism: Limnohabitans sp. (assembly GCA_044349465.1). Lineage (GTDB taxonomy): Bacteria > Pseudomonadota > Gammaproteobacteria > Burkholderiales > Burkholderiaceae_C > Limnohabitans_A. The sequence goes on from JBIKQY010000011.1 coordinate 18,785, forward strand.
TTCGATACACATCTTGGGCAACTGGGTATGGGCCAAGTACGAGGCCAAACTGCCAAAGTCAAAGTAAAAATCAAAAGTCTTCATGTGTGTCTCCTGCGTTGTTAAAACTTTTCCATGTAGGGGCGCAAATCGAGTTCATGCGTCCAGGCGTCGCGTGGTTGCTGGTGGAGTATCCAGTAGGCATCGGCGATGTGGTCGGGGTTCAAAATGCCGCCTTCATCCTTGAGCGCGTAGCGCTGTGGAAATTGTGTGCGGATGAACTCGGTGTCGATCGCGCCGTCGATGATGGTGTGCACCACATGAATGCCCATGGGTCCCAGTTCGCGGGCCATGCTTTGCGCAAGGGACCGCAAAGCCATCTTGCCACCAGCAAAGCCTGCAAAATGCGCGCTACCTCGCAGCGATGCGGACGCGCCCGTGAAGATGATCGTGCCTTTGTGGACCTTGCCGCTCACAGCCAATTCTTCTCGGCTCACCATGCGCTTGGCCACTTCACGACCGGTGATAAAGCCCGCCAAACAGGCCATCTCCCACATTTTGGTATAGCGCCGCACGGTCTCCGTCAGGATGCTGTTGGGCGAGTTGGCGCCAATGTTGAACACCATCACCTCAATCGGACCGATATGGGCTTCGATGTGCTCGACCAGTGCGATCACATCGTCTTCATTGCGTGCATCGGACCCGAAGCCATGGGCCACACCCCCGTCTTGTCGGATC